>CAYZHU010000066.1:0-8835 GCA_964477585.1 uncultured bacterium | reverse complement strand
ATTGACGAGAAGTCCGTCAAAATCGAACAGGAAAAGCTGAAAATCGTGGATCCATTTCATAGAAATACTGTATCAGAAAAAGTGATGGACGAGAAGAGCAAAATACCCGTTAACTACATCTATTTCGGGATCTTTTTTTTATTTTTAATCCTTCTATCTGGAGGATCAGTTTTCGTCCGTGAAAATTTAAGCGGTTCCAGATTCTTTTTCTTCCTCTACGCAATCGTCCAATCCTTTTTAGAGATTACTCTCTACATCTTCGGCGGTTTGATGGTCCGGCGCTTTTTTGGCGCAACTTTTTTCTCTCTTTATATCGGAGGGACATTTCTCCTCTTTTTTTCCCATTTCTCCGATTTAATTTTCGATCGGATTCTCAATCTCACTTGCTACGAAACCCTCATGATCTTTGTATTGGAAGAAACAGTCGAGCAGCTCTTTTATCTTCTCGACGCTTCCGGAATTCCCATTTGGACCTGGATGCTCCTATTTGCTGGAGTAGGCCTCGTCCCCTTAATCGGGATTGCGCTTTATCATGCCACGGAATTCATCACTGAGAAAAAGCCGTTTTTCATTAAAAGGGAATGGATTTTTCAAACGGTTGTCTGTCTACCTGTAGCGCTGATCCTTTGGGATTTTTCAGCCTCCAAAATCATCCACCCTGACATCTACACAGATTTCATCAAATCGGTTCCTTGGAAATTCACCTTCCTTCAGCCAGAAACAGTTCAAATTCCCCTAAAATATTCTCTTCCGCCGCCGCCAAAAGAATCTGAGATAGCTTCTCTTATCGAAAAAAATCAAACGGAACTCAAAGAAAAGCCCAACATCTATCTCTTTATCATCGAAAGTCTGAGGGAAGACTTTATCACCTCCCAGATCGCTCCCCATCTATCTCAATTCAAACTGAAAAATAATTCATTTGACCTTGCCCTCTCGAATGCAAATGGGACAAACATGGCCTGGTTTTCCATTTTCCATTCCCAATTTCCCTTTTATTGGAACCAGTTGCAAAAAGAGGGTTGGGAGATGGGAAGCCCTCCTCTTACCTTATTGAAAAAATGGGGCTATCAGATTCGGGTGATTAGTTCGGCGCAACTTGCCTATTTTGGCCTAGACGATCTTTTATTTGGGAAGGACCGGCATCTTCTCGATTCCTTTGAAACCTTTCAACATACCTCATCCGTCACCGCAGCTATGTCAGACCAATCAGCCATAGAATGTCTTGAAGACCATCTGAAAAAGGACCCCAAACAAGGTCAACTTTACATCGTCTTTTTAGATTCGACCCACTTCGATTATTCTTGGGGAGAAGAGACTCCATTTCTTCCAATTGCTACAGAACTTGCCTACATCCAAGCATTCGGCGGCATCGGCGATTTAGAGCCAATTAAAAACAGGTACCGAAACGCTATCCACTATGTAGATTCCTTGGTCGGCCCTGTCTTCGATCGGGTTTCAGATGAATCTATCGTGGTAGTCCTAGGAGATCATGGGGAAGAGTTTTTTGAGCATGGCCATCTTTTCCATGGATCCCACCTCAATCAGGAACAAACTCACATTCCCCTTTACTTCAAATTCGGCTCCAATTCCCGCCCTACTGTCCCTCGAAAACAGATCAGCCAAATCGATATCTTTCCAAGCCTGATCGATTACTTAACCAATTCGGAAGTCTCTTTTTTACAGGGAAAATCGATTTTCCGGGAAACTGACTGGCCTTTTGCCTTAATTGGCCGATTTACGGCGAGCAGAACGCCTTACGAATATTGTCTCCACAATGGGGACCATAAGATGATTTTCCACTTCGATCACCGTAGAGATATCTTTCGATCAAAAGAGCTTGAGATCCGTTCCATATGCACAGCCGATGATAGCCCCTTCCTTGAATGTTCAGAAAACATACGGGAATGGGTCGATTCAAATTTCCACCCCGCTCTAAAACGAATCTTCGAACCAGAAAATCATCAACAGTGAAGGGCAGGAGCACAATAGGAATGTCGAAAAACAGGGATCGGCGAGGCGCCGGTAGTCAAGACCGTTCAATTTTCTTGCGCCTTTGCATCTCCGCGTCTTTGCGTTGTTTTTTTCGGAGAACGGAAACTCGGTTCGGTATCGGTCTCGGTCTCGCACGGATTTTCTGTTTATTTCTCTTCAGTGGAGCAGGCGGATCTAGCAAAGCCATCCTGCGATACCGCCGGCCAACAGGAAAAATAACCCGCACGATGCCAACCATTTTTTCCTTCGATTATTTGTTTTCCAAGCTTGTTCAAATTTTTCACCGCACATCATCAGAAGGTATCCCATGATAGGCGTAGCGAGTAACAACCCTGTAAATCTTATCGCAAAATGCTTCACTTCTAAGTTCATCTTGACACCTTAATTAACGAAGCTGGCCGTAAGCTAGGTCAGCTTATTTAAAATTCCTAATCGTACCATTGGGTAAAGCGATCCAAAGGTTCCCGTTCCGTTCTATAAGAATTTAGCGGATGGGCCAAATCCTCATAACCCAATGCAATTCCACAAACTATATCCACTTCTTTAAGACCAAGAATCTCTCTCACTGTATCGGGATATTCCGCCATTGTGGCTTGCGCACAAGTAGCTAGTCCTAAATCCTCAGCTGCTAAGAGAAAATTTTGAATAAAAAGACCGGCGTCGATCCAAGAGCCCTTGGGCATACCCTTCTCAATGAAAACAATGAGCCCTACCGGCGCTCCAAAAAAATCGTAATTGCGCCGTTTGTGTTTTTTCTTCCCTTCTAGATCGCCTAAAGAAACCCCCAAGGATTGGTATAAGGCGCTGCCGCAAGCCTTGCGGCGAATTTTATAGGGACTAGACCATGACTCAGGGCAATACTCGTAATCGGGATTAGGAAGAGCTCCTGAATCAAAACACTCCACCAGCGCTTTAGATAGCTTAGCTCGTGTTTCTAATCCGAGAATAGCGACTTTTACGGGTTGATGATTCACTCCTGAAGGTGCCCATTTTGCGGTCTCTAGTAAGAAATGAACGGTTTCTTTATCAACCGGTTGAACCGTATATGCCCTGCAGGATTTTCTTTTGCGAATCAGGTTGCAAGTATTCATGGAGTTTTTTCAATAAAACCATGAAAGACTATAAGAACTTTTCCTATTGTAAGCTATACCCAGGTGTGTTGCAAACTCAGATCGTACTTAAAATACTGAAAATTAAACACCGAGAGCACCGAGACACACCGAGGAAGCTTATCGGTGTTTGTGCTTTTCCCTTTATTCTATTTTAGAGAGTTTTTTGGAGTTGCTTTAGAAGGGACATGATTTCGTCGGTACCGACTTTCCGGTCGACGACATCCCCTTTTGGATCAAGAAGAAGAACCGTAGGCATCGCCTTGATGTCGTAATTCTTGCTGATCTCTGACAGATTATCGACATTCACCTTAAGAAATTTGACTTTCCCATTGAGAGTGGTAGCCGATGATTCCATGAGAGGAGAAATCCTCTTGCATGGACCGCACCAGCTGGCATAAAAGTCGATGACAACAGGAATATCGCTCTTCAGCTCAGCTTCAAACTGCTCCTGCGATTCGATTTCGATTACCGAAATTGCAGTAGCTACCGTCTCTTGCACTTTTTTCTTCTCTTTTTTCGCTGCTAGCCCATTTTCACGATCGGAAATAAACTGTTGCGCAGCAAGAGCAGCTTTGGCCCCATCGCCAGCCGCTGAAATCGCTTGTTTATAGACTGGATCGACGATGTCTCCGATCGCATAGACCCCTTCGATCGAGGTTTGCTGATCTTTCTTGAGAAGGATATATCCTTGCTCATCCATTTTCAAAATGCCCTTGAAGAGTTTTGAATTAGGCTTAGATCCAATCGCTAGAAAGAGGCCATCGAGCGGGAAAGAATTGAGTTTCTTCCCATTTTTAAGCACTACTTCCTGCACTTTGTAGCCATCCCCTTTGATCGCTTCGACTGTAGTATTGTAATGGATTTTCACATTGGGCCTTGCAAGAAGAGTCTCTATCCTTTTTTCTTCATAGGCGCGGAGATTTCCTTTCCGGACAAATACATGGACTTCTTTGGCAATGTTGGAGAGATACAGAGCCTCTAAAACAGCGGCATCCCCTCCTCCCACTACGCCGACGATTTGCCCCTTATAGAGGTTTCCGTCGCAGATGGCGCAGTTGGTCACCCCTTTTCCCCAATAACCATTTGCTCCTGTCTCACCAGGTATGCCGAGATAATTGGGTTGAGTCCCCATCGCAATGATGCAGCTTTCAGCTTGGATCGTCCGAATTTGTTCCGGGTCGTCAACTGAACGGGTTGTAATGGTGAAAGGACGCTTGGAAAAATCGATGCCGATCACTTCTTCCCGTAAAAAAATAGCCCCATTTTCCTCCACTTGCCGACGGATCCGGTCGGTCAAGGCAGTCCCTTCAATTTCCATTTCCCCTGGCCAATTTTGAACCGAGTGGGATTGGGTCAAAAGCCCACCTGGCTGAGCCCCTTCAATCACAACAGGCGTCATGCCGGCCCTCCCTAAATAGAGAGCTGAGGTCAAGGCTCCGACCCCTCCGCCTAAGATGACGGCAGAATGGGGTCTCTCCTTCGAAATTATGTCTTGTCCAGAAGAGAATAGCGTTCCCGTAAATGAAACGATTGTCAGTAAACCAGAAAGAAGGTATTTTTTCATGGGTCTATTAGAACCGATTCTATCGTAAAAGTCAAGGGCTTGTCTATACTTTAATAACCTGATAAAATAAAAAATAATGAGAGCCTTTTTTCAGAACATCTTGCGCTGGTGGAAGAGAGAAAAACCGATTGAAAAAGAGTTTAACTACCTCTATTTCTCCCTTCTTTTCTTCTCTTTGAGTTCCATGATCCTATCCCATTTTCTCAACCTGGAGCACCCCTTCCTTGGCTTCCCTCTCGTATTTGCCCTTTACGGTGTAGGACAAACGCTATTGGAAATCTTATTTTTCATCTTGATTTCCTATATTTTGATGCGCTGGGCCCCTAAATGGATCTTTTTTGGATTTATTATATTTTCATTTATTATTCATTTAATTCACTATACAGACTTCATATTACTGAGAGTATTAGATGTATCATTTACTTTTATATTCACTTTCTTTCTAAGCAAAGGAATCGATAATATTTTAGCTACTTTTCAAGCCCTTCGTCTCAATTCTACGATGGTCATTGCCTCCCTATCCATTATTTTTTCAATCCCCTTAACGGGCCTTTTTATCTACTGGGCCACATCCAAACTAACGAGAAAAAAGCCGCTACACCTTTCCCTCCCTAAAATTTTGATAGGAATCGGCTCCATAGCTACTCTCCTCTTGCTGATCGATCTCATGGCCTATCCTCATTGGGACAGGCTTTTTTATAGAAACCACCAGAAGAGGCTCCCTTTTGGATCTACCTTCTTCTCCCCTTCCCCCAACCGGATCCAACTTTCTCAGAAACCCTCCCTTTCTAGAAAAGAACCTGAATCACTCCCCTCTTTAACGGCTCATTCCCTTCCGAATATCTATTTCTTTGTGATTGAGACTTTAAGGCGCGATTTTATCACTGAGGAGATCGCCCCCCATCTCACCCAGTTTGAAAAAGAAAATATCCAATTTATCGACTCTTATTCCAATGCAAATTGCACGCAACTCTCATGGTTTTCTCTCTTCCATTCCGATTTTCCCTTCTATTGGACCCAGATGAAAGAGGAGTGGCAATATGGAAGCCTTCCTCTTCGTCTTTTGAAAAATCTCGGATATAAAATCCACGTTTATACTTCTGCCAATCTAGATTATTTTGGGATGGACCCTCTTCTGTTCGGCCGAAAAACCCGCCTGCCTGACAAACTGAAAGATTTTTTTCCTTTGGAATCTCTCGAATCTTGCGCAAAAGACGCTCTCGTTATTCAAAATTTCAAAGAAGATATAGAAAATTATCCGGAAGGGAATCTATTTATCTTCTTTCTCGATTCAACCCATTCTGAATATAGCTTTCCCGCCGATTTCCCCCTAAAATTCGAGCCGATTGCACGAGAAATTGAGTATTTAACGATCACTCGGGGAAGCAAGGAACTAGAAGGGATCAAAAACCGCTACCGAAACTCGATCCACTATATTGACCATCTCATGGGAAATTTCTTTGAGATAGTGAAAAAGAAAAATCTTTATGATCAGGGAATTTTTGTGATCACAGGGGATCATGGGGAAGAATTCTTTGAGGAGGGTTCTCTATTCCATGGCACCCATTTAAATGAATACCAACTGAGCGTCCCGATTTATCTAAAATTCCCTTCCGATTCTCTCGCCTTTGTTAAGGAGGCGACCCATATCGATCTCTTCCCTACAATCCTCCATTATTTGACCGGAAGGGGCGATTTCTCCGAATTTTTTGATGGCGAATCGCTTTTAAAAGAAAAACAATGGCCCTATAGGATCGCAGTGCTCCAAAATGGGCCGAACATTCCTTCTGAATTTTCCCTCCAGCAAGGGAAGAAACAGATGAGGGCCAAATTTATCTCATCCGAGATAGACACTGCTCTAGAGGTAATTGATTTGCAAATTCCTGAAAATTCTTCCGAAGAGAGTCTAGAAAAGAAAATTGACGCCTATTTTCCCGAAGCTTTATCTCCGCTATATAAAATTCGCTAATTTTTCTTCTGCATCTTTGAGGAGTTTCACTGTTTTTTCATAAGCGAATCTAGCTTTTGCTTCCAACCGCATCAACCGATGTAAATGGAAGAGCGCCTCTTGTTTTGCAGCTGCTTTGTACGCAGCGCAATCGATCCCTAGACACTCCGCTTTGTCCCCAGCTTCTGATACTGCAATCGAAAGTTCTACCCGTTTTCTCATCACTTCCCATTCGATCGATCGCAAATTCCACAGGTCTTTTTTGGCACATTTTCGCAACTCAACAATTTGAAGCTTACAAAATTTTTGGGGCCATAAGTTTTCCCAAACGAAATCCCCGCAAAGAATGACGAATGAACTAAACCCTACAATTGCCAGTTGCAATAACCACATAAAATCCCTATTTTCTCAGTATAGCGGATCTTAAAAGAATCCTTATTTTTTAGCTATACTGAGAGGGATTTAGAATCGTTCCGCAGTTTTGAGAGTACTCGTCAGAGCCGATTTAATTTTTCAGCTTTCCAGAGGAAATCGCGGGCGAATAGTTTATTGATGCTCTTCGGGAAAACGGGAGAAACGGGTAAAAAGGGCAAAATTTTCCCCTGGATGGGAACGATCTCAACCCGCTTGTATTGAGAGGCTAAAATCTGATGGAGTTTAAGATAGGAAAAGAGGCGGACATGGGTCGGATCGTTTTCAAATTCGTTCCCAAATAAAAACTTCATCCGGTTCCGGATCCGGAAGGCATTGGGGACAGAACCTAAGAAAAGTCCTCCCGGTTTCAATGAACTGAAAATCTTCGATAGAATGTCATCTAAAAAAAATAGGTGTTCTAGGATTTCGCAGGCAATGATCACGTCAAACGATTCAAGAGGAAAAGGCCATTCGAAATTCAAATCGAGCCAGGCCGTTTCTACTTTTAAGCGCATCTTGGTCAATTAGAGCGCTTTTCGGTCGATATCGACAACAACTACATCGTTGCCCTCTGCAAAGCTCTGCGTCAGTACCCCATCGCGGCATCCGAGATCGAGGATCCTTTTCCCAGTGCCTATCCATTTTTGGAGATAAGGGACTCTTCTTCCATGGCAGAAAAGATACCCATATCGGCTCCCTTTTTCATGGTGGTTTCGGTAGATCTCTTCCAAAAGATTTTTTCGCATCTGAAAAACTTTATCAAGAATCAGGATAAAGAAAAAGGCGGTCTTTAGAGGACCGCCTTCGAAGGTAAAAGGAGAGACAATTTTTAAGCGTGGTTTGCAGGAAGTGGGATAGAAGTCAATCTTCGGAAATCGGTGACAACAGACAGAAGCACTTTTGGGTTAGCTTTAATGAATTCATTCAAAAAGCCTTCTGCCCATGCTCTCATTTCACCGTAGGTTGAATTGGGCTCGCCAGCCATTCCTTTCAACTTAACGACGAGTTCTTTCAAGAGCAATACTCCATCTTGTAAAGGCTCAATCTCATTCGCATAAGAAGCTGCAATGTAGTTTTGGAGCATCTCATTCGAATTTTTAAATTTCGCATTTTCTCGGATCATCCGGCTATTTTCATTTTCTTTTTCTTTTCTCATTTGCTCATAGCGGTTGCCAGTTGCGCGATACTCTGCAGCGAGATTGGTTGCTTCCCCATTGCTAAGCTCTTCTACGCAAGCATTTTTAGAATCGATTACAGAACCATCGGCATTTTTCAGGCCATATTTCTTGATTAGCCAAGCCCAATCTTGCTGACGTCCTGAAACTTCTGCATGAGAATAGTCTATCTCTACTTCTTCTGCGCGTCCTAACCAATAGTCGCGGTTTTTCTTGTCGTAGAGAGCGTCGATGTTATTTTGTTTGATCTGGTTCAAATGCTTCTGGATCAAAGCTTTATTTTTTTCGATCCGCTCTTCCCAAGAATTGATTTTCTTTTGGAATTTTTGGATCTGGTTCACTTCGTCTTGGATCAACACGTTTACATCGCCGAGTAATTTTTCGATGACGTTTACGTTCCCGATCAATTTGTCAGAATTCAAAGGCAGAAGAGCGCTTGGATCGACTAGGTGGTGCTGGGGCACTTCACCGAGGCAATAGCTCTGGCCATCCATATTGGCTTCGATTTCTTTTAAATTGAAGGTCTTTTCGACTTTTTCTCCACCAGCAGGTATAACTGCCATGGAATCAAATCGATTCTCTTGGTTCTCTCCAGCTTGATAAGCTGAAAAATCTTGATTATCAGACATT
>CAYZHU010000065.1:0-8880 GCA_964477585.1 uncultured bacterium | reverse complement strand
AGCACGATTCAAGAATGTATCTCTAGTGACTGGGGTGATGACGTTGTTATTGCATTCCAAGTATTTCGTTTTTCCATCTTGTTTGATTTTAACATAGGCTACCCAATGGCCATTTCTATGCACGAGAAAACTTCTCAACTGATATTCTTCATTCAATTGGGGATGGATGAATCTTTCGGGAATAGTAACTGCGTATTGTTGGCGATCAGGTCTTGATAAATTTTGAATTAAAACTTCTGGTGGATGATCTAGATCAAGAAATTCCGTAGTTTCTCCAATTTGAGGAAACCGTACGCCAGCTCGATTGGTGGCATAAGAAGTAAACTGTGTAGAATTCTGAGATCGTTGCATGATATCGATTAACTGTAATCCTGATACTGGATGTCCATTATCCATAATCATCGGCAGTTGTTGACGTGCAAGTCCTGCTTGGCCTCCAACGATCGAGAAACTGGTACCATCAGCTGAAACAGTCGCATCAGGAAATGGAAGATCTTGTGCTCCTACGCCTGTTGGAATTCGATAAGATTGAGTTGTCCTCGTGGTTGAATGGAGATGGTCAACTTCATGTAATCCCGCAGTGCTCCAATTATGTGATGTGAGATATTCGAGAGCTTCAAGGGGATCTTGATATCTCTTTCCATTGTTGTCTGTAATGTTGGATCTCATTTGGTTTTCTAGGGGTGAAAAATCACCAGTTTTATATTGATCCAAAATATTAGGGGTTGCTGAACACGCTTCGAAACTGGCTCTCATGAGAGGGTTTGTTGCGATACATTGCGCAAGGCTGGCTGCCCAGCAATTAGCTCCGCTAGAATTGGGTAGCAATTTTGGATCTTCTTGAGGAGCTTCAAGTGCAGGAAGAGGATCGTATCCATCGGTTAGATAGTTTGTGTTCCCAATGGTAGAAGTGACGTTAGCTGACGTTTTCGCAGGAGCTGGTGGAGGGAGAGGCGAGATCGCGGCTGGAGAAGCGGAAGTTTTAGAAGAGAGTGCTTTGTATGTTAAATAATCGGTTGGAGACTCATGACGCGCGAAAAAATTGGATACAACAGGGGACTCATTATAGGTATTACTTTGTATTGCAGCAAAAAGATCGCGATCTTCAGCAGTCTTTGATTCGAATTTTTTATCTGGAGTATTAATTGTAAATGTCTCTCCAAATTCAAAATCGAATTTTTTAATGTTCGGACTAAACGTAGAATCGGTTTTTTGTGTCTTATTGAATTGAGCCATGATCAAACGAGCTAGAGTATTGTCTGTAAGATGGGCAGGTACATTGACAAGATCACTGATTGTATAAGCATATCCACCCCAGTAAATAGTGATGGTTCTAGGCCCCGAATTTGCAGGGGGCGGAGGAGAGATTGGAGCTGCGGCGGGTGCAGAGGGGGAAGCAGGAGCGAATGTTACGTTTAGACCGGTTGCATTTGAAGGTGCAGCAGATACTACGGAGGTAGAGGAGCGAGAAGTATTGGGTGGAGAGGCAGGTGGTGTAGCTGGTATGGGTGATGATGTTGTTGAAGGAATTAAAGGTTTCGCGAGAGAAGAAGGCAATGTAGGTAAAGATAGGGGTGATTTTCGTGACAGAGGGCTAAGTTCTTGTTCCGTTCTGTTACTAGTAGGAGCGGAACTAGGAAGTGACGCAAGTGAAGCTGAAAGGAGAGAGGATGGCGCAGGTGATTTCTTTTCTTTGTCTGATGGCCTTAGTGGAGCGGGTGATTGCGCTTCCTCTGGAGCAGGGGAAGAACTCAAGACACCAAGTTCAAATTCTTCTGGTTTAGAAGACTTGGATGGCGGTGTAACAGGGCTACAACCATTTTCAGATTCAGTGGGATCGGTAGAAAAAACCTCATTTTCTTCCTCTTCTTCTTTTACAGTAGCAGGAGAACGATTTACGGTTTGAAGTTCAAGAGCTGCCCCGCCTGCATTATCATACAATGTGGGAAGATTAGGTCCATGCAGGGAAGGATGAGATGCTATAGTTTGCAAAGAAAACGGTTTTGAATGACGAGGGCTTAACTGAGTTGATGCTCTGAATATGGGTGATGATGAGGATAGGGAGGATACACTAGAAGAAGCAGGCATTCCTGTTCTCATTGGATAACACATATCTGGCGCTGGACCGGATGTTTCTGTTTTTCGAGCAGAAGCGGAAATTGGAGCAGGAGTTGAAGATGATAGAGGCTCTGGACTAACCATTCCAGGTTTGAAGTCAGAGGAAAGATCTGTTTCAGTGGATGATCGAGATTGAAAGAAAGATGGTGGAGCAACGAAATGACTTCTGCCATCTGTTATATCAGGAATTGATGCATCGCTGGGAAATTTAGGACAAGGACCTAATCTAGGAACAGTTTGTTCGCGTAATGGTCTAAATGCTGATGATTGATTACGAGGTCTTGTTGGTGGAATAGGTGGTTCAATATGTACTCGAGAAGCAATTGTCCTAGCGACGGCAGACGAGTGGATTGTATGTCTACTTTGGTCGGCTAAAGAGCTAGTTTTGCCGGCATTCAGACCAGCTTGGTATTTGAGTCTTTGATCAACTGCGTTAGCGGCAGTTGGTGAAAAGCGTCTTAAAGCTGCACTTGCTGTGTTGCTTGTGGTGTTATTTGGCGCAGAGGGGCTAGGACTTTCGGCTATGGGCGAAAGAGTTGCTGCATTGTTAGTAGGTATGATATTAGCTGAAGACATAAAACTACCTTTTCTATGTTATTTAATTATAAGTTATTTAGGATATAAAATCAATTTTAATAATTGTTGATATTAATTATTTAAGTTAGTGGTTGTAAGTGATTTAGGTTGTTTTCGTAGCGGAAATTTGGAAAAAGAGATATATAGAGTGGATTAAATGATTGGGTCCCCATGAAAAAGGTTTCTCTGAAAAAGATATGTGAAATGTTAGGCCTTGAGTGTCTTGTAGATGCGCAAGTTCTTGGATATCAGATAGATAGTAGAAGGGTCGGAGAGGGAGAGCTGTTTTTTGCTTTGAAAGGGGAAAGAAGCGATGGACATGGGCATTTGAGAGAGGTGAAGGAGCGGGGCGGTGTGGCGGCCGTGGTAGAAAAAGGATACCAGGGAGAGGATTTTGGGCTAGAACTGATCCGGGTAGAGAATGTGGTTGAGAGTTTGCAGGGGCTGGCTAGGCAGTTTGCAGAAGCGTCGAAGGCAGTTGTAGTCGGAGTGACGGGATCGATGGGGAAGACGACCACAAAGGAATTCATCGCAACTCTCTTAAGCGGGAAGATGAAAGTAGGGAAAACAGAGGGGAGCTACAACACAAAATTGACATTTCCGCTGACGATTTTGAATATGGAAGGGGATGAAGATGTGTGGGTGCTCGAGATGGGGATGTCGGAACCGGGCGATATCTCGCGGCTTCTGGAAATTGCCGCGCCTGACATCGGAGGGGTGACGAATATCGCTATGGCCCATGTGGCTAATTTCCCAGGGGGAGTAGAGGAAATTGCAAAAGGAAAAGGTGAAATTTTTAGCCATCCAAGAACAAAACGGGCGATATTCTACCATGGATTTACCGATTTTGGAGTAGAGATCGGGGCTGAAAAAGTGACTTTTTCGTTAACGGAAAGAAATGCCGATTACTTCTTGGCTTTTGGAGAGGGAAAATTCGTAGTGGATCAGAGGGGAGTGAGAGTTTTCCAATTCGAGCTCCCCTTTAAACAGTCCCATATCGTGCACAATTTCTTAGCAGCTGTGAGCGTGGCGAGAGAAATGAAGCTGAGCTGGGATGAGATCGAGCGGCAAGTGGAAAAATTGCAGCTTCCCAAGATGAGATTCGAGCAATTTGAAAAAGAGGGGATTCTCTTCATCAACGATGCCTACAATGCGAATCCTGAGTCGATGCGGGCCGCCCTTTCGAATTTGCCAGAGGCGAAAGAAGGGGGAAAACGGATCGCTGTATTGGGATTGATGGTGGAACTTGGCCCCTATTCAGAGAGTTCTCATCGGGAAGTGGGGAAAATCGCCCTGGTGCATGTAGATCATTTGCTCGCATTTGGGGAAGAGGCAAAGGGATATTGCGAGGTGTTCGAAGAGGGAAAAAAACCGGCGGAATATTTCGATGACCATAAAAAATTGGCCCAAAGATTGAAGGAATTGATGTGTCCCGGCGATGTGGTCCTAGTCAAGGGGTCCCGCCGTGTAGAATTGGAAAGAATCTTTAGCTTGTTGAATTGACTATGCTGCTGCTGCTTGTGGAATATTTGCGCGAAAATTTGGACTGGAAGATCCCTTTTGCTTTTACCTACTATTCAACGAGGATGATCTTAGCTGCCGCGACTGCGCTTCTATTATCGATCTTTTTGGGGCCTCGTTTCATTAAAAAGTTATACGAATGGAAGATCGGCCAGCCGATCCGGAGCGTTCAGGAAGTGCCCCTTCTGGCAGAGCTGCATGGAAAGAAGAAAGATACGCCGACGATGGGGGGGATCTTGATCCTCTTTTCGATGGCGGTCTCTTTGCTTCTGTGGATGGATCTCCGGAATATGTTTACGCTCATCTTGTTCCTTACGACTGTTGTATTGGGATGCGTAGGAGCGGCCGACGATTATTTGAAACTCCGCCTTAAGAATAGCAAAGGTTTGAGCGCCAGGAAAAAGATGTTTTTCCAGGTTGGTTTTTCCGCTTTGATCGCACTCTATTTGCTTGTCCCTTCAGTCACAGAGTTGATGTCAGGGAAAAAAACATTCCGGCCTCCTACGGCAAAAGAGCAAGTGGTAGAGGGGAAGCGTGTCATAGTGAAAAGTCTTACGACTGAGGAGTATGTTGAGAGGTTCTATTTTCCATTCATTAAAGAGCCGATCTTTATTTTTGATGGAGCATGGAGGATCGCGATGTTTCTCTTGATTATCGTTGTGATCACGGGTTCTTCCAATGCAGTCAATTTGACCGATGGGTTAGATGGCCTTGCGGCGGGGTGTTTGATCATGACTTCGCTTGCCCTTGCCCTCTTTGCTTTTTTATCGAACCATATCGATCTTGCCCGCTACCTGAATATTCTCTATATCGAGGGGAGCGGAGAAATCGCAGTCTATCTGTTTGTTTTAGCCGGGGCAGCGCTTGGGTTTCTCTGGTATAATGGCTATCCTGCACAAGTTTTTATGGGTGATACAGGATCCTTGTCGCTTGGGGGGATACTTGGCGTATCGGCTGTCTTGCTTAGGAGAGAAATGATTCTCGCTGTAGCGGGGGGGATTTTCGTTGCGGAAGCGCTTTCAGTTATTTTGCAGGTATTGAGCTATCGGTACAGAAACAAAAAGCGGATCTTCCTTTGCGCCCCGCTCCACCACCATTTTGAATACAAAGGGTGGCCAGAGACGAAAGTGGTGATCCGCTTTTGGATCATTAGTTTGCTTTTAGCGATTATCGCTGTCGCATCTCTTAAACTGCAGTGATAAAATTCAGATGGTTATCTACAAGTAGCTCAGGTATATCAAGAAGTTTTTGCATAAAGGCTTCTTTATCAGGAGCCTTTAGATATGCTCCTCTCACAAAACTTACGTATTCACGTAGGTGATCAAATTTGGAATCTTGTCTGTCGGGGGACGCGAAGGATGTCCAATCGTTAAGAGTTCCTTGGTCAACTGTTTTCCAAACAATGCAATCGCCTATCGGAGGGAGAAGCTGTATTCCGACGTGAGCTGGCCCAATATGCAAGTTATGAAATGCTGCTCTTGGAGAGTTGCATTTTGGAATTGCAATGCTCGGCATAGGCGGGACGATCCGTTGATAATTTTGAGGGGTGATTTCGCATGCAGAGGGAACCATTTTTTCCTCCATTCGATCCAGGATGGATTTCACGACTTCATCTTTTTTGTCTTCCGGCACCGACGCTTTTAATTGCAATGTTAAACTGCGATCTGAAGTTTGAGTGCTATATTCTGCATTAGGGAAAATCAGAGGAGCAAAATGCTTGGCAAATAGTTCTCTATGCTCGTTTGTTGGAAAGTTCAGAGAAAATTGGAGTTTGCCATATACGTTATCTATTCGAATTTTCGATATAAAATTTGTAGGTTTAATCTGAGTGCTAAAATCTGGCGTCCTCATGAGATGTTCAACGCATCTGTCCAATTCGCCCCAAGTTCTTGGATGGAAATGGTAAGTTCGCTCTTTTGTTTGCACGCTTATAGTCCTTTTTTCCAGATCCACCTGCATTGTGGTAGCGCTCTCAAGGCGGACTGAATGTTTTCCAAATATAAATTCTGGATCCACACGGTCTGGAGCTCCAAACCAATGTTTTCTTCCTATAAATATTGCTTTTTTCCCTGTGATTGCTTCGAGGTGAGGTTCTAGTTCGCGAACGGAGTAGAGAGCCTTTTCAAAGGCTGTAGTTTCATCAGGTGCGTCATCTTGTCTAATTTTTAGGCCTGCATAAAGAGGTTTTAAGATATCGGAGACGAAAGATAGAAGCGTATCTATTCGAGACGTATTCTCGAATATTTTAGGGTCGAAGTCTACGGTTTTAAAGCCAGAGAATGGAGATGGAAGAGATTTTATAGTTCTATCGACAGAGCTGCTAAAATGGTAGATTTGCATTGCTGGATCAAACGCTGGCCTTCCTCTCATATTAGCTCGAACTTCAGGTTTGTTAAATAATTTGCGGAATGCATTTCTTTCTTCTTCAGTTGGGAATTCAAAATGTAAAGTGATTGGAGGAGAATCAAAGAAAAGGGAGACTGTCCATTTTTGAATATCAATATCGAAACAGGAGGGTCTAGAATCAAGAGAAAGTTCCTGTAAGTGAGTTAATGGAATTTTATGATTCCAAATATATAAAGTATTTTCCACTCTTGAAAATGGAGGCTGAGCGAGCAATTTTAAAGCTTCTTCTTGAAGTACTTGATCAGGTTGAATGACCACAGTATTTTCAACGTTTTCTAAGTTAGCTTCTTCTTTCGGTTTGTTTTCTTGAAAGACGGCTCTTTTGGTAGATCTATGAAGATCCCATTGATAGGTTTGCCGATTGAATCTATTAAAAACATCTTTAATGCGCACTATTTGGCAATCTACAGTCTCTTTGATTTTCGAATCGATCTTTACTGAACCGCCAACTAAGGTTGTTGCGTAGTGCTCAGATGGGAAAAATTGGGGCGCTAACGATTCTGCAAAGGTAGCGGCATCTTCGGGACTTGTAAAATCAATCTTGAGGCCTGCGGTGCCTTGAGGTCTTACAAATGTATCCGTATTTGTGATCTTTCCGATCAGCGCTCCAATCTTAGGGTTTTTCAGGATTTCTTGAATGCATTGATTCCTTTCGAATGGGTCTGCTAATTGGAAAACTAAGCCGACTTTCTGGCCTCCATTTTTGCAAAGAACTGTGATGTTGTGTC
Organism: uncultured bacterium; assembly: GCA_964477585.1. Taxonomy (GTDB): domain Bacteria; phylum Chlamydiota; class Chlamydiia; order Chlamydiales; family SM23-39; genus CAYZHU01. The sequence continues at coordinate 1,531 of CAYZHU010000065.1, read as the reverse complement.
CTTTGGCGATTAGAGCATATGCATATTGCAAAGATAGGCGATTGACGCCAAACTGGAAATTATCTCCATTTCTTTGGATTAACAATGGTTGTGCTGGTGGTGGTGGAGCTGCTGCTGCCATAAAACTTTACCTCGTGTTTAAAAATGGGTAACGAAATCTACAACATAGGTCTTCTTTTTTGCAAACCCAAAATCAGATAGACTCGTGGGATGAGGAAATCACCACAGAGATAGATACCACAGAGGCGGGGATGCCCCGCACCCCAAAAATATGCAGATAGAAGAAAAAAGAGTTTAATTACGGAAAAGATTATTGGTGCATCGAATTCGAGATCCTGGACTTTTAGAATCTGCCGTTCGATTAAGAACTTGATCTCTTTGGGGTGCGGGGCCACCCCGCCTCTGTGGTGCTTATCTCGGTGGTGAATTTACTGCTTTATATGACAATCGCTGATCAGATAAGATATTAGGCATGGGAAAATCTTTGATTCTTGGCTATGGGGTTAGCGGAAAGGCGGCGGCGGCGTTGCTTCGCAAACAGGGCGTGAGTGTGGCGGCTGTCGACCGAAATGGCGATGGAAAAGAGGTATTTCCCGATTCGGCCGATTTCGCCCTAGAGGGATTTTCCCAAGTGGTCTTGTCTCCCGGGATTCCCCAAACGCACCCTCTCGTCCTAAAGGCGAAGGAGAGGGGAATCGAAGTGATCGGCGAGATCGAGCTGGCTTTTCGCTTGGTGAAAAATCGTTGTGTCGGAATTACCGGTTCTAATGGGAAGACGACGACGACCCTCTTGACAACCCATCTGTTAAAAACGGCGGGAAAAAAGGCGCGCGCGCTTGGGAATGTGGGGGAGAGCCTGGCTGGCTATTTGCTGGAGCCCGATTTAGAAGATATTTTAGTGGTGGAGCTGAGCTCTTTTCAATTGGAGACTCTCCAGACAGCCCGTTTGGATGCCGCCTTGATCCTCAATATCACGCCGAATCATCTCGATCGGCACTCTTCGATGGAGGAATACGCAGCAGCGAAGCTCCACATCCGCAATTGTTTGAAAGAAAATGGAAAACTATTTGTCTCTAGGCAAGTGTTTGAAACGTATGGGATCGGAGAGAGATTCGACCAAGAAAACATTGCGCTCAACTCGCCGGAGCAGTATATAAAATGTGGTCGAGAGAACGTACAAGCTGCAATTGCGCTTTGCGCTTTTTTGGGTGTGGAAGGCGTTGAGCCAGGATTGGAGACGTTTCGGAAACCGCCTCACCGGATCGAATGGATTGCAGAGATTGGAGGGGTTGCCTTCTATAACGATAGTAAATCGTCGAACATCCATTCGGTGATGCATGCGATTGCCCATTTGAAGGGCGGCATTCGTCTACTGATCGGGGGCGTTCACAAAGGAGCCTCCTATAAACCTTGGATCGAATCGTTCCGAGGGAAGGTGAGGGCGATTGTCGCCTACGGCGAAGCGGGGCCGATCTTGGAAAAAGATTTGGGCGCCGATTTTTCTGTTGAGAGAGTGGGAAAATTTGCCGAT
>CAYZHU010000064.1:0-8994 GCA_964477585.1 uncultured bacterium | reverse complement strand
TCGAGATATTTTCCTGAAACTTCGACTAAGCCCCCATCGCCTCCAGATATTCCGCCCCTTGCATTTACATTCCCATAAAAATAGGCGGCTTCATCTCCCCAGATAATCACCTTGCCGCCATCTCCACTTACAAAAGCGTTTGCATCGATGGTAACATCGGGTCCAACATAGGTGTTGATTGCATTGAGAATTTCAGGGTTGCTTCCTTGGTAGTCGCCCCCGATTAAAACCGTGCCCCCTCCAGTCTCAGAAGAAGTAGAAATCGTCCCCTTTTCTAAGAAAACTTCTTTTCCTAAAACCCGTACCTCTCTTCCCTTTATATCGCCTGAGAAAACCGAAGATCCCCCTTCTGCAACGAGATAAACGGATCCTCCCTCTTCCAAAATAGAAAACGTTTCAGCTTTTCCGGAATGGCGGATCGCTTTGACGTAGTTCTCCGTATTGCTCTTAAGCTCCAGGCTTAAAGCTTCGATCGTTCCGGACTGATCTAAAAGAAAGCCCTCTTCTTCCTGAGGAGTTTCCTCAAAAGTGATTGGGACTTTTACGAAGATTCTTTCTTTCCCTTCCGGTCTAACAAGGACTTCCCTGCCGCAGGCCATCCCGACCATACCTTTTTTCGCTTGCAGCTCTCCTTCGTTTGAAATGCGGCTGCCAATGAATAAGATATCTCCATCGCTGGCGATGATTTTTCCCAGATTCACAATGGCAGAATCGGAAATTCCCTTGAAAGACATCTCCTTCCCTTGGAGAAAATCCTCATCGAGCAAATGGGATGTCGAGGCGATGAATGCAGCGGCTTGAACGACACCCCCGGGACCGATCACCACTCCGTTTGGATTGATAAGGAAGACTTGGCCGTTTGCCAGAAGAGATCCATTGATTTGGCTCGCAGAAAAACCCGAAACGCGATTTAAAATAGCCGATTTCGAATCGGGCTGTAAAAATCGGACTACTTCTTGGTTAGAAATGGAAAAACTATTCCAATCGACGATCGCCCTTTTTCCGGCTTGGATCAGCATCGTCCCATTTGCATCGATCACGGGTGTTTTTACATCGCCTGATACCAAACGAAAGCCCTTTGGAATTGCCATCAAGGCGGTCTGAATAGCCAAGAAGAACAAAAGATAGGAGAGCAATTGCATAGTTCTCAATTTGTATCACAAAACGAATACAAAAAACAAGTTGAGAACCTTATACCCTTGTCCATGCCCGTGTTTTAGTGGTTGCTCGTCCGTAAGCCTGAGGTCCACACAGACTATGCAGTCAGGAGACCACCCCAACGATGATGCATCGTTGAGGACCCCGTTAGCCCCCGCTGCCCCATCGGGCATGGGCATGGTTAGATGAAAAGATATGCGCGTCTGTGCTATTTTTTCTGGCATGGATTTCTGTAGAAGATTCGTTTGTCTTTTGGCGCTAGTGTATGTGTGCTTGTGGCTGCCTGGCGCATATAAGCGGGCCGCACATCCTTTCCGAATGAGTAAATGCAAGGTGGAGTGGCCCTATGTTTCTCAATGGGAAACAGGAGATCCTCCTGCGGAAGTCAAAACCATCTTCCAAAAGCCGTTTACCTATTTAGCTAAAGGGAAACAATCGTACGTATTCTTAAGCGCAGATGGGGCCCATGTGCTGAAATTATTCCGGTTCGATCAATGCAAAATCACAATGGGTAAGAAGATATTCTCTCTGGTTCGGAAATGGAAAGGAAGGCCTAAGCAAGAAAAGAAAAAACCATTTTTAGAGAGGATGGAGCAGACATTCGCATCTGCTGTTTTAGCTTACCAGCTGGCCCAGAGGCAAACCGGCGTGGTTTGGGTCCATATGAACTTGGATGGAAAAAAAATAGATCCTTTTGCTGTGAAGGATAAATTAGGTAGAAATCATTGTGTGGATCCCGGCCGCTACCGGTTTGTTCTTCAAAGAAGAGCAAAGCCCATTTCGGAAATAGGGGAGCTGAGCGCTTCTTTTGAACAATTGATGCGGGAGTTGGACGCATTGCATCTTTGGAACGAAGATCCAAAAATCCTCGGTAATTTTGGGATTTTGGATGGAAGAGTAGTTCTGATCGATATCGGGAACTTTCTACTTAAACCGGACGACGTTGAAAAAGTGATCTGAAAAGGTGAGTCTTCTCTGTAAACTGGCCATATACTCGTCCCGATTTTTGTAATAATCGAGAAGCTCGCCCGATTCGTCATACACCCCTGCTTCTCTAAATGCGGATTGAAGCTCTATGCCATTGCCTACGAGGATCTGATCAAGAGCGTTCGGCCCTAGAATCCCATCTTCCCCGATGCGAGCTGCAAAAGTATCATCCGAATGTCCAATAAAACTGCTCCATGCAATCGGATTTGGAGCATAAAAGTCGGTCTCCCGAAAATCTTGGGCGCCTACAAAAAGATCCCGCAATTTTTCAATGTATTGGGCCCCTCCCTGATCTTCAAAAGCATTCAAATCGCCCCCGAGGACAAAACGCTTTTCACTGGCGGATGCATCTTGGAAAAAGCGAGTTGCAAATTCGTGGATTTTACCAGCAGTCCTCTCATAAATCCCATTTTGGATTAGGTGGTCTGTATGAGTCGTGAAGAGATTGAATACCTCGTTCGTGTGGATATTGCGCACTCTCACGCCCAGAATCTTGCGCGCGCTTCCTGATTCAGTGGGGAGATCTCCCAATTCCACTTTGATCACTTCAAGATCTGGACTTAAGGCCAAAGTCGAAGTGAAAGCAGTCGCTTCCCCTAAAACCTCTTCTTGTTGAGGCGCCAACGTCTCTTTGCCCGAAATATTATTGAACGAAATCCATTGCAAGTTTCGATTAGCAAGTTCCGCTTTCAGATCGCCCAGGGCTTGCGGCGTCACTTCTTGCAGAGCTAGAAAATAAGGGGAATTCGGCGACACAGAGGTGATCCTTTCGATCATCTGCTTAAATACTTCTTTTCGGACATCCCAAGTGAAAGGAGGTTCGAGCCAAGCTCTTGTTTCTAATAATAGATCCGGATTTTTTTTGTATCTATTCAGATCCCTTTTAATCGTCTCATCGATCTGATCGGCGCATTCGTTGAGTTTTGCAATGAGAAGCTCGCCTCTTCCTTCCCATGCAGGAACTTTTTGGGCGATCTCTCGATAAAGCTGCGCCATAGCCAAAGTATCTTGAGAAGCATTTTCTAAAGCGCTTTCTAGGGACATGCCGCTGATAAGAAATTTGCGGGCCTGTTCTGTAAAATAGTAGCGGATCGACTCTTGCGGAAATCGATTGAGGATGTAGAGGGAGATGTCGTTGAGCTCTTGTGGAGAAAGGGGAAAAGGGGCGCTTCGATCTTTGGAATAGGCGTCAAACCATGCAAGGAGTTTTTTTTGCTGCATTTGTTCCTTGTCTTGGGGGTAGAGTATATTGCCATATATCCCCACAATTTGATCCCCGTCTGTTTTAGGCAAAGGGGCATCGATATGATGGGCAAGAGGCGGCTGGATGTATTTCTCACGCTGCAACATAGGCGGGGTAGCCAGAAGGTGCTTCATTCGCCGAAGAGACCCGCGGTAGGAGGAGGAGCTCTTTTCAGATACAGTTTGAGAATAATGGGATCCAGATTCTTGTGCGGGAGAGGCGATAGGGGAAGCTAGCAGAGAAAGCGCCGCTAAAACAGAAATTTTTTTGTCAGACATTAAAAAAATCCTTTTAAAGTCATATAAATGATAAATGAAGCGTTAGTTTATCTCAATTTAATTTAAAATTAGTTAATAGAAATATTTTTATTTGTAAACATTATTATTGTTTGTTAAAATAGTTGTAACAATTTTTAAGGAGAAACGGGTGTCAGCAGTCAGTGGTGGTCCAAATAACGACGAGCTTTTTGCTTGTGCGCTTCAATATTTAAGCGGGTGTGAGTATCAAGATGTTAAGCTGCTCGAAGAAACTGATAAGGTCAAAACTTATCAGTGTACGAAAGATAATATAGATTATTTTGCAAAATTTACCGCTGTAAGTGTAAAGAGGCTTCGCAGGTGGAAACTCGACCGAGGGGAACCGCTTGTGAGAATAGTTAAGGATCCCCGTATCAGTAAGATCACAGATCGTGCCTATATTACAACAGATGGAAATGCTACTAAAGATGCGAGTGATGCTATCCGCATAGCAATAGATATTTTTCCCTTTAAAAAAGGAGAGGACTTGTGGTTCTATATTGATAAAAACGGTCCATTAAAAATGGATGAGGTGCTTCGTTTTGCGATTCCAATTGCGGAGCAAATCCTTTCCTTGCACCAAAAGCACATTGTACACCGAGACATAAAATCCGCGAATATCCTGATTGATGAAAATGGACATCCCCATTTGGCAGATCATGCATTTGCGAAAAACTGCGATACAGACGAGCCATTAACTCCTATCGGAACAGATGGGTATATGGCGCCTGAAAATTACAACATATCGCTGCAAAACAAAGATCTATACAAACTCGATAGTTATTCCTTCGGCGTGATGTTGTATGAAATGATTGCAAAAGGTTGTTTTTCAGATCAAGTCGTGGGTTTTTTTAATGCAGGGAGAATACAAGAGCTTCCTTTAACTTATTTAGATAAAGTCGGATGTGATGAACCCATCAAAAAGTTGATAAATGGACTCTTAAAAAAGAATCCGGGAGATCGGATGAGCATGAGCAACGCGCTGCAGGAGCTCAGAGCCCACCAAGAACGAAGGGCCGCTGCCAAAAGCACACCAGACGAAAAAGAGTAAGAAGAGATGGCAACAGTAGTTAATACTCCAAATAAAGAAGACATTTTTCAGATAGCGCTTCAATACTTAGGCAGGTGTGAGTATCGAGATTTTCGGAAGATCCATGAAACTAGTAAGGCAAGACATTTTCGGTGTATGAAAAATACTGATAATTATTTTGTAAGAGTTTGCGCGGATTTACGTTGTTTTAAAAGGTGGGGACCTCGCCGAGGAGAACTGCTCGTGCAAACAGCTAAAGATCCTCGCATCCGTAAGATCGAAGCGCGCTTCTTTTTAACAAGTGAAGGAAGAATCGCAACTGGCGAAAAGAATGTTCTCATGGTAGTAGATGTGTTTCCTTTTATAGAAGGAGAGTCTTTGTCCCACTATATAAAAAGAAATCCTCAATTAAAAATAGATAAGGTGCTTGAGATTGCGATTCCAATTGCGGAGCAAATTCTTTCCTTGCACCGAGAGCGCATTGTACACCGAGATATAAAACCTATGAATATAATGCTTGATTGCAAAGGGATTCCTTACTTGATGGATAATGAATTTGCGAAATGCAACGGTCTAAAGGAGCCTCTAACCCCTTTGGGAACAATACATTATATGCCACCTGAAATTTTGAATAAGCCTCTGCAAAAAAACGACGATCTATTTAAACTCGATAGTTTTTCTTTCGGCCTGACCCTATTTGAAATGATCTGTGGCATGCGTTTTAGAGAGCAAAAAATGAGAGCTTTTAGTGAAGGCACAGAAGAGCTCGATTTAGATAAACATTTGGATAATAAATGTGATCTTAACATCAAAGAGTTGATAAAAGGACTCTTACAAAGAGATCCTCGAGGGCGGATGAGCATGAGCGATGCTCTGCAGGCGCTCAAAGCCTACCAAGCATTGAGGGCCGCTGCCAAAAGCACACCAGACGAAAAAGAGTAAGAAGAGATGGCAGCCAAGTGGCTGAAAAAACGAGTGTATTACTAGTTAAGTAATTGCAAAGTTCTTAAAAATCTGGGCAAAATGCTACAACAAAGCAATCATATTTTTAAAATAGAAGGACTCGCGTCAGATTATTTTGTAGCTTCTACTTCCAGGCGGTCTACAATAAAACTAACCTTCCCTAGTTCATCAGCGGGAAGAACTTCTAGATAATGATCCAAAAGATCTGTAAGAAAAGCATCTTTTTGATCTGCAGGCAACGGCCTTAAATAAGGAAACCATTGTTTTAAGAAACCTTGAAATGCAGCTCTTGAAGGAAAGAATTCGTGTTTGGTAACGACATCCAGTCGAATGGGAAGAAAGTCTGCTTGTATTAAAAGCTCTCGATATTCATCAGCTTGATAAAATTTCCAAGGGGCGGAAAACTGAGCGAAGTGGCTCTTCCAGCGTGTGCTGGAGAGCGTTTTTTCCAACGCAAGCTCCATCGCTTTCGGAAGCCCTGTGGGCATCTGGATCCATAATTTTCCTCCAGGCAGCAACGCTTTTTCAAAACATCGCAAAGCTTGGGATTGTTCTAAAACCCATTGCATCACGGTAAAAGAAATGATGAGATCGAATTTTTGGTCGAAATCTACCTTAGCTGCATCTTCTACAAAGAAGCTGAGATTTTTTTGATCGGGAAAAGCGCTTTTAGCCATTTGAACCATCGAAGGAGAAATATCAACGCCAATCACAGAGCCTTGAGGGACAGCTCTTGCGATCGCTGCAGTGATTTTTCCATCTCCGCAGCCTACATCGAGAATGCATTCAGTGCCTTTGAATTGAACGCCTTGCATGAAATCTTCTGCAGAAGCCTTCTGAGATTCTGAGTTCTTAGCATATTCGTCGCCTTTCCAAGAATCTTGGGCCGCAAATGCGCTAAGGGTAAAAAATAGGCAAAAAAGAATTTTCATAGACGCCTATTTAATGCCGGCTTCAAATAAAAGTAAAGACCCTTTTCGCTAAACCAAATGTTGAATTGAAAAAGAAAGATCGAATATAGTTCCAGGGGCAAACCCATTTAGAGGAAACATGGCAGCAGCAGTCAATTTTCATCGATGTATGTCACTAACAGCTTCAATAGGATGGATAGGTCGTGCTAGTGAGATTGTCGGGAAAAGTCTATGTGGGGTTGGAAAAACCATTGTTATTTGGAATGCTTTCCAAGAAATTGTATTATTCTTGTACGACGGTCAAAGGCCAGATCGGCAGCATTTGATCGAAGTTCTGGAAACTGCTGGCCTTAGCGCAGCATTTTATGCTCTTGGTGTTTTGCTGCAAGATCGCCAAACGCAATGCTTATTGAATCACTATTTTTCTTAGAGGAAGCATGAGTCCCTTTTATAACAACTGTATGAATCACTTAGTTCTCCCAGGTTTTTGGGGGGCAAGTTCCGAAGCTCTGGGAGAAGTCTTAAAGGTACCAGGCTTTGTATTTCTTTCTGGAACTCTAGTTTTGTGTATTTCTAGAGTTGCATTAAAAGCGCTTACAAAGACCTATCCACGGATAATAGCGAATCCTAATTATGTGAATCGAATTAACAACTTCTTCCAAATTAGCATCAGCGTTTCTTTATTAGCAGGGATTCTCCTCAAATCAGGAGGAGAATATTTGGCATCCCGCCATGTCCAGTGCTCAATTGGAAATTTCTTCTTGTAAGAGAGAAACAATGGGCGAAAGACCGCTCATGATTTGATCGGGGGCGCTAAGGGTAGGAGAGATGCCGCTTGGCGAATAGATCATGAAGTGATCGATCGCTTTGGATCGGAAAATGTAGGGAGAAATGTTGGTTGGATAAGGGGAGTAGAGAGAAAAAGGAGAACTATTGGAGAAAGCCATTGAGAGAGCATCTGACATTTCCAGTTCGTTGAAGTTCATATCTCCAGTTGCAATTGTCGTTAAAGATGGGTCAAAGGTGCGGTTTAAGTATTGTGCAAACTCAAATCTGCCTGGCTTTTCAGGATCTCCAGGAAGGTGGATATTGATAAGGCGGAGCGGCTCTTGGTTATCAATGCGGCGAAGAAGAATCTCTTGGATCGATCTCTTCGGCTCGGCTGAAAAAATCCCAAATACGTTTTTTTCATCGATTACATCAAAAACTCGTTTATCGATCACGACGATATCCCCCTCTTTCCCAATGATCTGAAAATGGGGAGGCAAGCGGGATTGCAGCTCTTTTACAAAGGAGCCGCTGCATTCTTGCAAGCAGAGCACGGAGCGAGGATGGGTAGGATGGGAGAGGGTCTCTAAGAGCAGATCAACAACGTGTTTATCCCTCACAGTGAGTTTTGTTCCATCGATATAGACATGTTCATCGGCGATGAGAGATCGGCTCAACCCTTGGGAGTTTTTCTCGGTTACCCAGCTCATGTATTCTGCGTCAAGGACGTTCCATGAAAGAAAATTTTTATCATCAAAGGTCATCCCGATCGGGAGGTGGTCGGAGGGAAATTTCCATTTTTCTTGCAATTCCCCTACAAAGGTCCCCATCGGCTGCAAGCGGGGGATCGTAGCCAAAGCATGTTTCATCTTCCGCAAGGAAGAGCGTCCCGTTACAGTCTGCGAGGGAAAGGCCGCGGTGCTCGCCGGAAGTGCTAGAGGCGAAGTAATTAAAGAAAGTGATAATAATGTTGAAATTCTTGATATTTGCATGCATTAATAATGCATGATTATTGAGATATTTTCAATTCAATTTCGTCTAGATTGTCTTGTCTAATAAATAAATGGCCATTGACAAGATTTGGTTTTAAATAGGCTCGAAGCAGTTCATCAAATTTTTCAGAAAGGCAATGGTCTCCGCAGGTGAAGAGATCGACGAAACAGGCCTTATGTTCGGGATAGGTGTGGAGGCTTGCGTGGCTTTCCGAAAGGAGATAGACGATCGTAAGGCCGTTTGGAGGAAACACATGATGGATCTGGTTGAGGACGCTCGCTCCGGAAGAGAGGACTGCGTTGTCCATGGCCCGGATCAGATTTTCCACGTCGCTGATTGCCTCCAGGTCGCAGTCGAGGTAGCTGGCGATGAAATGTTTTCCTGAGAATTTATATTCATCGCAGAAGAGTAACTGTCCTAAAAGGGAAAGGACGATCAATAGTACATGCATCATTTCTCACCAAAAAAAGAAGAAAATGAGGCCATTTTACAGAGTCATGTTTTAAAAATGTATGAAAATCTGCTATGTCCCGAAATAGAAGAAGGAGGTGTTCATGAAGGTGAAACTGGTAGGTTTAGCGATTGTAGGTTTATGTGTGGGATATGGCCTTTATACCGAAGGGGCCCAAAAAACAGAAGAAATAG
>CAYZHU010000063.1:0-9042 GCA_964477585.1 uncultured bacterium | reverse complement strand
TCCCGCTTGGATTGAAGAGGCTTTGGCTGGAGCGCCGCTGGTTGAGAAGACATGGGCGGTAGCTGGCAATGAAGAGCCGGTCTTGAAGAGCGAAGGGATGTTTTATCGCCATGAGGGTTTAGAGAAAGTAGACGAAAAGCACATCTTGACGTTTGAAAAAGCGCGAGGAGCGCTGGCTAAGTTGGTTGAAGCTCGAGAAGGGGAATGTCCTAAGGACAAAAATCCCTTCGTGACTGCAAGTAAGGATGCGTTGGCAGCTTTGCAGAAAAATCCGTTGGATAACCATTGGGTTCAGTCGGGCGAAGGTCCCTTAGTGGATCAGTTTAAGCTCGAGAGAAAAGAACTGTCGATTCAAAGAACTTCACAGGAGAATTGGATGCAAGAACAAGCCTTTTTGATGCTCCCTGATTTCTGGTCCCCCATTCATATAGCTGATGATGGACAGATTGTTTTTTTCTATCTGAAAGAGAAAAAATCGAATCAACCCCCCATTTTGGATCAGCTGAATTTTGGCAAAGAGACACTCGCTGCCGATGCGCAGCGCTATGTCACAGAACGACTGCTGCAAACAGTCAAAAAGAAAAAAGCGATTGTGATCCCTGTACAAAGAGAGGATGAATGAGCCTTTTTGAAGACCTTCCCGCGCTATCCCCCGTTCAATTCTTTGGATTGACTGCCGATTGCCTTTTTATCCGTGGCAATCTAAAGCCAGAAAAAATCCATCTGCTCCCCTCCACTTCCGACCTTCTAGATGAAGAGACCTTCGCTGATGTCTATTCAGCCTGGAATTTTGAAAAGCTCTGTTTTTATATTGTCGTTCGCCGCCCTTTTCAAAAGGTGGCAGAAGGCGATTTTCGGAAAGGCGATAGCATCGAGCTCTTCATTGATACCCGCGACCTGAAAACAAAAGGCGTGGTTACCCGATTCTGCCACCATTTCGTCTTCTTCCCCGTAGAAACGCAAAACTTCTTCGGACGAGAAATCACCCGCTTCCGCAACGAAGACACCCACCGTCTTTGCCATCCGGAAGACCTCCAAGTCACGCCCGATCTCGAAGAGGGCTCTTACAGCCTCTCGATCGAAATTCCGACGCAGTGTCTGCACGGCTACGATCCTCTGAGTTTCTCCCGCATTGGCTTCACCTACCGGATCAATCGCTCAGAAGGCCCCCCGCAACATTTCGCCGTCTCCTCCGAAGAATACACCATTGAGCAGCACCCCGCCACCTGGGGCACTCTCAAGCTTCTGAAAGATGGGGATTGATGTATTTCACTGAATCCCACGAATGGATCCAGCTCAAGGGAAACGTGGGAACGGTCGGCATTACCGACTATGCGCAGGGTGAATTGGGGGAGATCGTCTATATAGAGCTCCCCAAAGTCGGCCAAAAAGTCAAAGCGAATCAAGAGACCTGTGTTCTTGAATCGACCAAGGCTGCCGCCGACGTCTACGCTCCCGTTTCGGGCAAAGTGATCGCCGTGAACGAAGCGCTCCGATCTACCCCTTCTGCCATCAATCAAGGTGCAGAAAGTACCAGCTGGCTCTTCCAAATCGAGGTGGAAAATCAAAAAGAATTTGATCAGTTAATGACCAAAGATCAATACTTATCGATTGTGTCTTGATCAAATCTTAATATTTTGGTATTATTGTGTATACTTTTATTTTTAACAGGAGAAGTCTATGCCAATGTATGTTCAAAGTCCTATGCCGCATTTTGATCGCCCCCCTCAAGCGAATTCACCTGATCTAGAAATTTCACCTGAAGAACAACTTTTAGATTTGTGCACATCGATATTGAAAACAGACCTCCGAAAGATTCCTAAAAGCATACAAACAATGACTCTATTCGTCGGGTATACGGCTCTGCGCTTGCAGGGTCCCATTAACGTAAATAAAATCCAAGAAATAGCCAGGAAGCTCTTTAATCCTGCTGGATATGATCATTGCGGTGCTGGACAGAGAAGGCTTACAGGCGCTACTTCTTTTTCAGAATGAGCCCCATCAGTGTCTGCCTTTAGCAATCCATTGCCTGACTTGTGGAATGGACTCGGGTTTTTCAATCCATGCGGCAACATCTTTTGGCAGGCGAACCACCTTCGTCGGATATTTTTTTGTTCCCTTTGGTCGCCCTGCTCCGGCCCGCTTCCCACCACGACCTTTAGTTTCCTTCTCCATTAATGGGTGAAGTCGATTATTTAGACGATGCCGGATGAATTCCCGCAAATATTGCGGATACTTTTCAATCACTTCTTTTTTCGACTTCCCAGCATATTCGACCGGATACGAAGGATGCTCAAATACATAGGCATCAACTTCCTTATCAAACCAAGGTTTAATCTCACCTACCTCCTTAAGAGCTAGTTTGAGGTGTTCCTCTATTTCTTTTTTGGTGGCCATTCTAACCCCATTTTTTCACATATTTTCTCTGTCTTCCTTACACTGTCCGGAGAAACCTCTCGCTTTTTCCCTTTGCCATGGATGATTTTGATAGCGCAGAGAAAGTGACCCTTTTCATAAAGATTGTAGTCAATTTTCCCCTTCTCCAATTGCAGCCCCAAAAGCTTGAGATATTTTCTGAACAGTTGCTCAGGAATCGGCTTCGCCATATCTCCTGTCCTTTCATTATACCATATTTGATTAATTGTTACAATAATTCAAAAAGCCATGACTTAACGCACTTATTTTCAGCGGTGTTAACGTGTCTCTCCAAAAAAATTAAAAAGAAAATTATACTGTTAGATATATATTTCCACAAGAACCGAACATCTTCAGCAGGGGCTTAAATACCAGGAATTAAGATCTACTTTCTCCTTAAGATCAAGATGCGGAGATAGATTTTCAACACTCCACCTAAGATGACGAGCGCAGCTCCGATGAGGGAGAGGAGATTGGGAGTGTTATGGAAGAAGAGCCAGTCCAGAACACCTCCTAGTAAGATCGAAAAATAGAGAAAGGTAGCGAGCTTTGAGGGTGTGCCGTGCTGGTAAGCGATAGCTCGAGCCAATTGATTGAGAACTGTTGCGACCGCCATTCCAACCACAATGAAAATCACTGTGAGGTTAGCCGTTTGATTCTCGACCCGCGGGGTTTCCATAAATAAATAGGGAATTAGGCTGATCGGTAGGCAAAGCGCAAACATATACCAAGTCCCTAAATAGACCCGTTCATCTTTTGAGCTCATTCCAAAAACCACTTGAGAGCAGCCCTGACAGAAACCTGATAGTAGACCGATGAGGCTCAGGAGAGAAAAAATACCTGCATCGGGCTGCAGAACACAGATCATCCCCACAAACGATACGATAAGGCCGGCCCATGTCGATTTGCCAATCGTTGCTCCCGTCACAACCCGCTCGATAAAAGGGATGAAAAGGGGGCCTAAGCTTAAGAGGACCATCCCATTCATCAGCGTCGATCTCTGGATGTAATAATAAAAGCTGTACTGAGCTGCTAAAACAAAAAAAGCGCGTAAGAAATGGATCTTCGGATTGTGGAAAGAAAAAATGTGATGCAAGTGGCCAATCAGCCACATAAAAGCCGTGCAGAGAATAAAGGAGGCAAGAAACCGCCAGAAAATGAGAGCCTGCAAGGAGAGCAGAGAGGTCCCTAGTTTCCCGAAAAGTCCCACGAAGGCCAATCCTGTCGCAGACAAAAGAGTAAAGGAAACGCCCGTGGCGAAAGATTCTTTTCTCATAACCGCACAGTAGTTCCGCAACTTATTTTTTTCAAGAATTGGTCTCTTCCATTAGAATGCAGAGTGTGAAGAAAAAATTTTTTCTCATTGCCTTCGTTCTTGCCTGTATCGTTTTTCATAAAGCGATTGTGGGAACGGCTGTTCGCTGGGTGCTGCAAGCACGGGCTGACTGCGAAATGGCCTACCGTTCGATCCATTGGGACGAAGGGGAATTGGTTTTTTCGGATCTAGTTATTTTTGATCCGACTTTTCATGCGCATATTGAAAAAGTGGCCTTCCGCTTTGATTGGAGCGCGTTTCCCCAAAAACTGAAGGGGCATATCACCCTTGATCATCCCCATGTTTCCGTGATGAAAAAGCGGAGTATCCCCGATTTGAAAGAGGGGTGGCTGGATTTCACTTTTTGTGTGCACGATGGGACAATCGAATGGGACGGCTTAGCCCACTTTTCGTACATAGACAACCGATTGGCGCTTTGCTGGCAAGACGCCAGCGCAATTTTGGTCTTTTCTGAAGACAAAGTGGAGGCCGAATTCAACCAATTTAAGGCCAAGCTGCTCAAATCGTTTATGCCGTTTGGAGAAATCACAAGCGGCCAATTGACAGGGCGAGTTCACGCTAACATGGACCGCGAGTTGATCGCCGCCAACCTCAAGGTGGAAAATGGGGGCGTCGCTTTTCCTCTTGGATCGATTGAGAATGGGGAAGGATCTTTAAGTTACAACGCGAGTCTCGGCGCAAAATGGGAACTGAAAGGGATCGGAAGTGCGCAAGAGAAAAAATTCCCGTTTGTTTGGGAAGGGCGCGGATTTTTTAATAGCCGCTGGATCGAATCGGACATCCGATTTGACGACGCGTCGTGTCGCATTTCGGGCGTTGATGCTTGGAAAATTGAATGTCGTCGCCTCGCCTCTGCTGAGGCCACCTTGCTGCAAGCTTGCAGCGTCTCCTTTTTGCCCCAACTGGCCAATTGGACCTTCGCTGAAGGGATTTTAAATGGCGTAGTGAATATCTCGTCCGACTCCTGGAACGCCACTTTTGAAGGGGAGCGCCTCTCCTTTTTCAATGGGAAGCAGAAGTTTGTCTGTAGAAGCGCAAAAGGAGATCTATCGCAAGAGGGGGGCCAGCTCAAATTAGCGGACGAGCTGTTCGATCTCAATATAGAGGGGACGTGGACAGATTGGAAGGCCGACGCGCGCGTATTGACCGGTATCTTCACATTGCAAGGCGGCTGGGATGGAGAAAAATTTCCCATTCAAATTGCAAAAGGACAAGCAGGTGATTTCGAGTTTGCAGGCCAAGGGTGGATCGATCCGCATTTTGATCTTTCTTTCAGCCTCGATGGCCTAGCCCAAATTTTTCAAAAGCAAATTCCATTCCATTGCCCCCATTTTAGCAAGCACGGAAGTGAATGGGCCTTTGATTTCCGCCTGGCGAGAAAGACTTGGGATGTTCTTCGCGTTGTAGGAACTTCGAACGGGCAAGAGGTTCTGTTTGATCCAAAGAGCCAGTTACTCGGAGCCCCCCTCCACTTTGAGCCCCGTCCTCTGGGAGAGGTCGATGTCCATTTGCAGCTTCCGTGGAAATCGGTGATGGCAGCGGGACTCTTCTTAAAAGAGTGGGGCCTCGATGTGGAAAAAATCCCCTTTTCAGGGGATACCGACATCCATTTGCAGTATAAAAATAGTCAGCCTAAAGTGCATGCGAAAGCCCCCTCTTTTGAATTACATGCAGAATACAGCTCCGACGTTTGGGAAATCGGCCTTACTTCCGATTTAGTTCTCAATGGCACCCTGCAAAAGGATGGGAAAGTGAAGGGGAGCGCGAGCTGGAAAACGGGCCTCGATGCGGAGTTCGAAGGGGAAATTTCTCCCCAATTTAGATGTGAATTGACCATTCCTAAAGCCCGCGTCGATTTGGCCCAATTCGAAGCCGCTAAAATGGAAGGGATCCTCGAAGGGCAAGGCCATTTCATCTACGACTCGGTCATCGAAGCCGATTTTGATTTTCTCCCCACCTCACTCAAGATCAGCTCCCACTGCCTGGACAATGAGGGACCCGTTCACGTCTATTACTCCTCTTCTAAAGGCGCTGTATTTCGCGGCGTAAAGCTCCATGGCCCCCTAGACTGTATTGTCGATCTGCTAGAATATGACACGAACCGATCCCATTGGATTTTTCACAACGCGCAAGTCCATTTGCCAGGTTCCTTTCTCACCCACCGCTTCCTCCAATTTTTGGATAAAGACCACGATCTGAATTTCACCGCTGATCTCGATTTCGCCTCCGATTTCTCCACTTTTGTCTGCACCATGCGTGAAGGGCTCATCCCTTTCGACGGAGCCTCTCATCATATCGAAAATCTCCATCTCTGCTGGCATGATGGCGAATGTAAAGCTGCTTTACATTACCTTGACCATCTCCATAGGATTGTCTTTAACGTCGATGAAAAAATCGCTGGTCGCCTCACTCTAGGAGAAGAGGAGCCTCCGCTCACGATTGATTGGGAGTATGAAGACGCCCTCGCGATCCACTCCATAGAGGGTTCCTTTGGTGGCCTCGAAGCCTCTTTCCATGCGGAAAGTCCCAATAGCCTCATCGGCAGCGCCCGCGTCAATTTCACCGCCCTTTCGCAACTTCTCCCGACCGAAGTGGCCGAAGTGTTTGAAGAGATCAAGATGGGAAAAGGGTACGAGCTGAAGGGCAAGCTCAAGATCAAAGACAACGTCCCCCATTTTCAGGGCATTTTAGCGGGCAAACAGCTCGAACTTTTTGGCTTCCAGTTCCGGACCCTTCTCGCTCAAGTGGATCTGGGACCAGAGCTCATCCGCATCTATGATCTCAAGATCAGCGATACGGCGGGCACGATGAAGATCGACGATATCCGCATTGCTGGCAAAGCCGACCAACCATGGACGATCGCCATCCCGCAGCTCACGATGATCGACCTTCGCCCGAGCCTGCTTCAACGACCAGGCGGTCCCGTTGGCCCCATTAGTCCCCTCGTCGTCCGTGAACTCAAACTCACCGATTTCAAAGGGTTGCTCGATGATGGGAAGACCTACACGGCCAACGGCAAGCTCCACTTCATCAATTCCTACAAGCGAGAGGAGACGGTCTTCGACCTCCCCGTCAACATCCTTAGCCGCATTGTGGGCATTGATCTGGAATTGCTCATCCCCATTTGTGGCGATCTTGATTTCAACCTCAAAGATGGGTATTTTACGCTCACCGAGCTCACCAATGCTTTTAGCGAAGGGAATCGGTCGGAATTTTTCCTCGAAATGGATCCGCCGCCGACTATGGATCTCGATGGCAATCTCGAGATCTTTGTGAAGATGAAGCAGTTCGTCCTCCTAAAACTGACCGAATCTTTCCTTATCTCCATTGATGGGCAGCTCGACGATCCGCAGTTTCATCTCCAGAAAAAGCGCTTCTTCGGCCTGATGTGATCTGTTTGTAACTATTTAACAATCAGCATATTATAAATGCAGTTGAAAATAAAGCTTGGATAGACTAAACTAGACTTAGTCTAGGATATGGAGGGGTGTTGTGAAAACGGTAAACATACATGAAGCTAAAACTCATTTTTCAAAACTGGTCGACTCAGTTCTCCACGGGAACGAGATCATTATCGCTATGGCAGGAAAGCCTGTAGCAAAATTAACTCCCATTCGAAAAAAAACAGAAAGAAAATTTGGGAAGTTAAAAGGAAAAATCAAGGTTGCCAAAGATTTTGATGCTCCATTGCCAGAAAGTATTCTTGAAGGATTTGAGGGTTAACCATGCGCTTATTGCTAGATACCCACGTATTTCTTTGGTGTATCCAAAATGACCGACGGCTTTCTAAAACGGCTCGAGCTAAAATCAGAGATGCTGATGAAGTATATATTAGCAGCGCTTCTATTTGGGAAATGGCAATTAAAATAAAGCTCAAAAAACTCACCGGAAAAATAGATCAAATTATGAATGTGATTCCTGAAAGCGGCTTTCTCGACCTTCCCATTACCGCACGGCATGCAGCTGCCGTCACGCAGCTGCCCGATATCCACCGAGATCCTTTTGATCGGATGTTGATTGCACAGGCGATCACGGAGCCTCTGACATTTCTCACTGCGGATATAAGTCTTGAAAACTATTCAGATCTAGTTGAACTGATATAAGTTACCTTAAAAAACGAAATGCCCCAGCATACGCTGAGGCGAGACGCCGATCGAGAACTCCCGATCCCTTCATAATAAAGGATAAATCTTTTCTTTTTTCAAGGCAACAGTCTCATAGGCAAATTTGAGGAGCTAGGTGATTCGTCAGTTTCTTGACTTTATTTTTCCTCCCTTTTGCCTTGCTTGCAAAGAAGAAGCCGAAATGCGCTTCCTCTGCTCTTCCTGCTGGGCCCTTTGCGAACTGCCCGATCCGGCGGACCGCTGCCGCCACTGCTTCGAAGAATTGGATCAAAGAGGCAATCTCTGCTCCCAATGCCGCAATCAACCGATCTTGAATGCCGTTCGGGCCACCGTGTTTGACGCCGAGGCGCCCGCCCGTTTTCTCGGACTTGACGCCCCTGATGCGATGGCCGGCTTCGCTTTCTTGCAATGGATTCAGCTCGAATGGCCCATGCCCTACGCAATTGTCCCCATGCCCGATCCAGAATCGGAGGCCGTTGCCAAAGCCTTCGCCGCCTTGCTCGATTTGCCGTACATCCAAGCACTGCAAGGCGATTGCGAATACAAAGAAGGAAGGCTCGAAGAAGATCAATATCTACTGGTTATCGATGTCTCTTCTTCCGTTCCCAAACTGAAAAAAGCGACCGATTCGCTCGTCGGGGCTTTTCCTAAAAGAATCTTTCTATTAACGTTATTTCCTTATGCTTTTTGTCTTCCTTAGCCTGCTTCTTTTCCTCGGCATCCTGTTCCGCGGCATGAAAATTGTCCCGCAGCAACAGGTGTGGGTTGTCCAACGATTAGGGAAGTTCAGCAGGCAGCTCGAGCCAGGACTCAATTGGGTTGTCCCCTTTATGGAAGAGGTGACCAATCGCCATTCTTTGAAGGAAGAGGCGATCGAGGTTCCTGAGCAAACGGCCATTACGCAAGACAACGTAAGCGTTATGCTCGACGGCATTGTCTATATCCGCATCTTCGATCCGGTCGCCGCCTCCTATGGCGTGAAAAATCCGATGCATGCCCTGACGCAACTCGTGCAGACAACGATGCGCTCGGAGATCGGCAAGATCCCGCTCGATAAAACCTTTGAAGAACGGGAATCGCTCAATGCAAAAATCGTCGACGCGATCAACGAAGCGGCCGCAGCCTGGGGCGTGAGATGCCTGCGCTACGAGATCAAAGACATCAAGA
>CAYZHU010000062.1:0-9101 GCA_964477585.1 uncultured bacterium | reverse complement strand
GAGAAAAATGATCCGAGCAATTTTTGCTTTTCTTTTTTTATGTAGCCGTGTTTACGGATTTTACGATGAATCATTAGAACGAGTTTTGACCTCGATTGCAGATATCAATCATCCGACATTGGAAGAATATCTCCGCTTGCAGCACTACCTCAATGAGCAAAGGACCTTCTTAAAAATTCCTGAATCCTCCATATACTACGAGCGACTGGACCGGATCCGAAACCTCAAATTGGTAGGCCCCAAAGGGGAAATGCCGATCTTCGAACAACACAGTTTTGCTATCGATGAACACTCGAAAAATAGATGTATCCTCTTATTTGCTTCATATAACGAGCGGTATGTAGAAAAGGCGCGACGGCTTCTTGATGAAATCGAGAAGCTTGGATATAGCGGTCATGTGCTCCTGCGATTAGGAGGATTTCCAAATACGGAAAATGGAGGGTTGAAGATCTGTCACGTCCCTTACTCTTTTAAACTCGCTTTTTTAATGGAAGCTAAGGCTCTGGGATTTAAGGAGGTCCTTTGGCTCGATTTGGCGATCCATCCATTGACCAATTTAGAAATGGCTTTTTCAGAAATCAAAAGAAGAGGCCACTTTTTCACTACCGTCGGATCGCTGCAAGACAATGCGCCTACTCACCGTCCTGAAGCAGCGGCAACGATGGGAATTTCAGTCGATCAATTCGCCGACATCCCCCACATCTCCTCTTCTATCTTGGGAATGAATATGGACAACGCCCAGGCGCTTCAGTTCCTGGAAAATTGGTACGAGGAAACTGAAAAAGTATATTCGAGCCTCTCCTGGTTCCCGGAAGAGCTAAGCTTGTCAATAATCACATGGCGATTGAATTGTAAACCCTTTTCTAAATTTGGGACCCTCGTTTGCCTGGAACATGAATTACATTGGCTTCCCTTTGAGCGCCCGATGGTCCAATTTTATTTGGATTCCCTTCGATGAAAAAAATCTCTTTCTTTTTTGTTTTTTTAATTAGTCAACTCCTCGCTGATGCAGTAGACGTTGTTGTTTTCTCGTGCGATCGCCCCATGCAGCTTTATGCTTTCTTAGAATCTTTATTCCATTACGCATCCCACATTCGGGAAACGAGAGTCATCTACCGTTGCAGAAGTCTCGAATATGAAAACGCCTATGCAAAGGTGTTCAGCGCATTTCCTGAAGTAAAACCCGTTAAACAGGTCAATCCTCCTGCAGATTTCCGATTGCTTGTCTTCCAGGAAGCCTTTAAAGATGAGGCGGCAGAGTATATCGCTTTTGCGGTCGATGACATCATCGTCACAAGAGAGATCGATTTCGATGAATGCATCGAGGTTATGGAGAAGACCCAAGCACACGGATTTTACCTAAGACTTGGGCAAAATATCGAAGATTGCTATTCCTCAGGCCATTTTCAGGAAATTCCTCCCATGACAAACGCGACCGATATAATTTATCTTTGGGAGTTTAAGAAAGGCATCGGAGATTGGACCTATCCAAATTCACTCGACATGACCATTTTCAGAAAAAAAGACGTTGAAGAGCGGTGCAGAAAGGGCTCCTTTTCTAATCCAAATACATTGGAAGATCTATTGGGCAATGGGAACATGGGGGGATGGGGACTATGCTACGAAAACTCTTGCGTGATGAATCTTCCCCTGAATGTGGTCAGTCATACCACAGCCACCGAGCAGCTCAACATCACTCCCGAATTCTTGCTGGAAGAATTCAATTTCGGTTTGAAAATAGATGTTTCTAAACTATTTCACTACAAAAACAGATCCACACATGTCTACGACTGTCAACTCTCCTATATTCCTAGAGTTCACCACTGAGAGAAGACGGGAGGAAAGGAACCTCCAATATTGGCCGAGATCCCTATTTGATCCACGTACATGACACGGTCCCCACGATCGGCCAGTTTTTTGGCAAAATGAGCCACCTCAACTTCGATGTCGATCATTTCCTTTTCCATTTTGACAAGGTCTAGATTTTGCAGCATCTCTTTGAACAGGTTGAATCGCATAGCATAACAACCAGTAAAAGCTTTTCCAAAGGGAATGTGATGGCCCGGATCGCATTTGACAAACATATCTACTTCAGGGTGCGTCTCGACAAGATGAATGAAGTTGCGATTGTCGAAAAGATACCTTCCGGTGAGTTTGATGATGGTGTCGTTATCGGCAAAATGATAATGCTTAAAGCCTTCAATCATTGAGCGAGCTTCATTGACCCCTTTGTTATTGAGCCGAGAATCGTTAACGCTCGAATAGAAAACATGAGGAGTATAGTCCTCGAGAAAGGAAGGAGGAGTGAGATGGCAGGCTTCAAATACATAGGGTTTATATCCATACTCTTCGAGGAGATTGAGCACGTCGATGTATTCTCTTCTTCTCGACTCGTAAGGCTCGATAAGCGCCGAAGTGCAGACAATCCGAACTTTGCCTGTATTTTGGGGCACTATTGTATCGAGATTCTTATGGAGCTTCTTAAGAAAGCGGTGCTCATTAAAATAGGTAAGACCAATCCAATCTCTTGTATTCCAGCCACAGATAGCATCCATTAAGCTGCCAAAGTCGAATAGAAATACGTTATCCAATTTGTGCCAAAGCCTTTTTTGTAACGCTCTCCCCGAGCATCCCATTGAGGTGACGATGAGTTTATATCCGAGGACTGCTTCTGATGCTTCTAAACACTCCTGTTCGATCCGATCGATGGCATCGTACGAATTGTCTGAGGGGGTCTGTATAAACTGACATTGGGGGCCAAAAAGGAGCTCTATGAGTGAAGAGGGGATCTTCCCATTCCCAACGAAGAGGCAGCAATTGGACCGTTTCAGAAATTGAAGGAATTCCATGCATAAATCAATCCGATTGGTAGCGCAATGAGCCAAGGCTGTCATGGAGTAAACATCGTTCATTTCTCCATTCCAAAGAGGGGCGGCAAGACCGATCATTTCCAGGCACCACTCGTAAGGTTGTTCGTGATTCCCTGGGAACATTCCCTTTTCCCAGCCACCCATTTCTTTGCAACCTAAAGGGAGACATTTCAAAATATTTTCCCCATTCAAAGAGAAAGCCTCTCTCATCTCTCTCTGTAAAGAGACATTGAATTTTTGATAGCTGTCATTTTGGCCATTGGCCAAGACGACATCCCCATCCCCAAATCGGAAGTAGGCTCCCTTTTCCTTCTTAGCGATGATATTTACAATTTTATCGAGCGTCTCTTCCGAGTTGTGAAACTGCAAGGCGAATACATTCAAACTCAGCAACAAAAATATAAATATTTTCATTTTTTAACCGGGACTAGAAATTTCTTCAGCTGTTCTTTATCTAAGGTAGCGATCCAGATTTCGCAGTCGTCCTTGCCATAAGCCATGTAAAGGACAGGGCCCGCATCGATAAATCCACCTGGAAATACAACCCGTTTTTCCCGATAAGAGGGAGTGTAAAAATTCTCTCCTAAGATCGGACTCGGCGTCATTTTAGTGATCTCAAAAGGCGGCTTAGCGGAAAAAGTGTAGGCGCCTGTAAAATAATGCCACACTCTCCAATCGTAGGAAGCGGGAGACTTATTTTTTGAAGCTGAGTGAAAGAAAGCCAAATACTCTCCATCCACTAAGACGGCTGGAGTGCCGCCGCGCAACGTGCCATAGATCCACTGGATAGGCGGATCGGTCTTGTAAACAGAAAAACATTCCCCATTTCTTAAACTAGCCATGAGGACTTCATGCGGATGGAGTGAATAGCTAAAATAAAGAGAATTATTCCATTCGAAAGGGACCCAGTTTTTTTGCTTAGGGTCTGAATCATATCTTTCTTCATAGAACAGTTTGATCGGAGGAGAGAGTTGATAATGGCCATCGGAGAAGAAAAGCTCCGCAATGAACATGTCGCGCCGTTTTCCATGATCAAAATAGATTTCATCCATGTTGTCATTGTAAGCCAGATAAAACTTGTTCCGAAAAGCGAATATTCTCGCATCTTCGGTTTGGGAAGGAGTTTTGCTCTTTTTTATCCGTGTATTGAGAAGTTCAGGCTCTCCGATGGGATCCAAGTTTTCATCTAAGACGACAAGGCCGATGTAAGATACCCAGTTCTGATTATCTCGATCGGGGGAATATCTAAAGGTAAGTAAATATCCCCCGTCAACTTTAAAAATCGAGGGATTATACGAGCCTGGATACTTCTCAAATTCAATCTGCTTTGTAGTAACTACAATCCCTTGCTCCGGCTCATAGAAAATGTCCTCAATCGCCGCATATTGAGGGGTGATTAAGATTAAAAAGAAGAATAATAGTTTCTTAAACATAATAGTCAATAGGGGTTATATATGTTTGGCAGTGGGAAAAGAAGAGAGCGAACCTCGTCGAGATCGACGAAGGCGAGAAAGGCTTCCCGGTCTTCAATGCCGACAGGCATTACCAGATGCTTATTTTCGTGATCGATCGTCATACTGAGGCAATACTCGATCCCTATGTGATTGAATATAAATGGTTTAGACACTTTTTCAACGTGGAAGTCGTCGTTGAGATAGACAAAGCGGTGAAGATAGGTGCGGGTATAGTCGGGATGTTGGACCACCTCGTGGATGAGCATGAGGTATCCTTCGTCAAAGGGGACGGGAGAAGCGGAGCCGCGAAAACGGGAGAAGTCGTAATCAGGGGTATATTGAAAGACCGTTTCACAGATGCCTGTTTCGAGATCGGGCTTATAAATGGTGAATGGGTCTGAAGAGTAAATAAAATGGAGTTGATTATCTTTGACAAAGGGGAGCCAATTTTTTTCATGCCGATTGGGATCGGGTCCAATGAGGGGAAGAAACTTTTCCACCTTGACGGGTCCTTCGGTCCCCTTATTTTCCATCTTGCAGAGAGTAATTTGAATGGCTCCGCTTGGATTCGTATCGAAAGTAGAACAGGAGAACCAGGAATGATCATCAAATCCTACAATGCGGCAATCCTCAAGTCCTTCAATGATGAAAGTTCGATGGTGTTCGCGAGGAAGATCTTCAACGATTTCTTGGTGCGTTAGCTGATTGAATTCTTTATCAAAATAAACAAGAAAGTTTTTTGTCCTAAAAATTCCGTCAGGATCATTTGTATGAAAATGTTTTGCTCCCATTTGGGTAAAATTGACAGCTCGGCAAATCACTTTGTAGCCATCTTCCGTCCTTTGAATTGACGGATTCATTGGATAGTATTTTTCATCGGAACCTTCGGTGATATAAGGAAGAGGAAGTCGGACCTGTTGATAACGACCCTTTATATTTTGAACATAAAACAGAATGTTCCTATAGCCCTGATCTTTAATATAATAGGGAGCATCTCTTCGGAGGATGAGATCATTTGAAGCGGTATAACCTTCATCTCTAAAACGAGTATAGTAAGCGGCAACGGAGAGTTCTTCATCGAATTGATAGTCTTGAAGAGGAGGATATGGAAAAAGATTTTTATCTTCTTTTTGAGGAATACGCCATCCGTGTCTGGCAAACATGTAGGCGATCTCATTTTGTCCGTTCAGACGATAGTAGGTAGCGATTTTTCGGATCGATTCAGCTCGGTTGGGATTGTATTGGTAGGCTTCGAGATACCAGTAGAGGGCATGGACCCATAAACCCATTTCCTCATAGCATTCGCCTAGCATAAACTTGGAAAACCAAATTTCCTCAGGGTCATCTCCTTTATCGATGCACGCCTTATATCCTGAAATTGCTTCTTCAAATCGCTTTAAAGATTTATGAGACTGAGCGAGATAAAGAAGAAATATCATATTATCTGGATCGTCTTTGAGGGCCTCAGTAAAAAGGGAGATATTACGGTGTAGCTTTTCAATTTTGTACTGTTCATATTCTTTTAAGAATAAGTCTTTTTTCTCCTTTTCAGACAGATCTTCGGTATCTAAACTAAATGGAGTCAGTTGGTCTTCGATAACGAAATTTCTAAATTTTTTGACCGTTCGCCAGGCATTCCCATTTCGCATGATTCGGATCTTATCGCTTGGGATGGAGGCTTTAAATAAATTTGGTTTGTAACTGTAACAGGAAAGAATTTGCGACTTTTCCAAAACCATGTAAGCGTCATCATCTAACGTCTTTGTAATCGCGTCTGAGGCAGAGGCAATAACTTGATCTGGTTCTAGCATCAATAGGTATGTTTGTATTGGGGGATATCCAAAGTGCTTAGCTGTTTTTTGGGCTACTTGGGCAGACATAAGAGTCGTATCTCCCTTGTTAGTAGCCTCTCGGGAATGGATCTTTCCTTGAATTCCTGTAACTAGAAAGAACTCTTCGATTCTTTTTTTGGTCTCATCAGTAGACCCCAGATCGCAAATAGATATGCAGTCAGCGATATCAATGACGCTTTTCAAACTTTCCCAGATGGTATTCTCGTTATTTTGAGTAACTACTGAAACACAAATGAATTTTTCATTAGCCGCAACAAACGTAACTACAAATAAAATAAATATAAACTTAAATTTCATCAGCATATTTTTGCAATTCTTGAATTAATCCTTTCAGCCCTTCTTTTTTCATGATCCAAGCCGTGGTGCCGCCTTCGAGGTCAAAATAGATCTCTTCATAGTTTTCTGGAGTCACAACTCGATTTAGGCCGTAAATATCATCCGCAAGCTCTAACATCCTTGCTCTGCTATTGTGCGCGATGATAATAGGTACTCGATCAAACAGTAGTTGAACGAGATCTCCTCGAAGAAAGATGGCGTGACCAATGAACGCAGCCTCCGTCTTATTGTATTTGAGCAAGTTAGTGATAAAGGCATTGAGTTCAACGAGATAAAAATCGTCGATTTTGGCGTAATTTTTGTGATAGGCGTGTTGATAGGAGGTGGCTTTATAAACAGCATCCGATCCCATATGTTTATAGGGAGCCCATTCGAAATCCCATCCGCGGTACCCACTGAAAAAAGAGATCGGGATCCAATTCGAGTAATCGGAATAGATCTTTAAGAATTTTTGCATGATTCCTGGCCCATATCCATGCGTGATGACATCGATCGAAATGACTTTGTTGCAGTTGTCTAAAAAGAATTTCGTCGGATAGCCAAGTCCAAATTCCATAAGGGTTTTTACTTTGTGCAGCTGAAAAAGCCTTTTAAAGAGCATCACATGCTGAGAATCGTGTTCTTTCACGGCGCCTTGAACAAGCCAATTGTAGGTGATGTCATCTGCTTTTGTGGGGCCAAGCATGAGATCCTCAGTAATCCCAGAAAACCCTAGAAAAGGCAGTAATAAAACAAATAAAAACTTTCTCATTTGATTCCTTCTTTTTTATTCAGATAAAACGGGCTGCCATTATCAGAAAGCGCCATAGGCAGGTTAGAAACGATATCCTCTAAGACTGTGTACAATTTAATTTTACGGGGATAAATGAAATCGAGATCGTAGGGTAAAAAAATGCTATGAGCTTCATAAAATTGAAGAAGTTTTTTCATCCCACATCTCCGAACGATCATCGATGTAGCTCCATATCTAGCCCCAATTTTGCGAAAAGTCGGGCTGATTTGCCTGTTTTCACAAAAATTATTTTCGTCGGAAAAAACTGCGTAATCAGGACGTCTTGCCGCCCAAATGGTTGATTTATGGTTGCCATATTGATCCCGAATATCCCGGTCGGTAACTAAAATATCCCAATTGTCCGCACCAACGAGATCGTCAAGCTCTTCGATTAAATCAGGGATGATCCGCGGATCTTGCAGCACATCGATATCGTCTTCCATGACCCAAATCGTCTCATATCCTGCATCGTATGCATCTTGCAGAACAGATAGATGGCTGAGGACAATGCCGATGGTGCCTCTTGCCATGCAGTGGCAAAAATAGGTTTGTCCATAATTGTGAATGATCTCATGACTCGGGGTGAAGTCCCCATCCAAATGGTAGCTAGTCGCCATAAAGCCCCCTTCCATCCAGGGGGTAAACTTGAGACCCACATCATTAATTGCTTCTAGGGTTAGTTCCCATCCATTCACAGCGGAGAATCGATAGGGCTCTATCCCATACTGCCTTAATTGCTCGACAGACATATTCCACTTTTCAGGACGCTGATCGAGGTTAATCATGTAAATGAAATCAATGTTGCGCATCGAATGGCCATCTGTTTTATTGAGCGCCCTTTTTAAGTGGGGCTCAATATCGGCAGAAAGAAAACTTACAAAAAGTAAAAGAAACGCCCATTTCTTCATTTCAAAATGTCCTCTGCAGAAAGATAAGGCCTATGCTTATAGTCTTCGTTACCGGAATGCACTGGAGGGCGATAGATCTGATCTACTTGGTTGGTGTTTTTAAATTGCGTTTCTTCTCGAAGAAGATCGTCACGAACGAAAAAAAGATTTTTGCCGCTGTTTTCGGCATAGATCAGACTATACCCTTTTGCTCTACCTAAACGATAGAGGGCGAGGATGCTAGCGCTAAAATAGACAGTATCGTCTCCAGCATAAAAGCGGCGGTATTGGACGACCTTGTCTTCCGTTGGTAAGTGATTGGCGTTGTATCGGATCATCACAACAGCGGGATGGTATTTTGGGTCGAGAGCTTTCCAGACGTAGAAATCGTTGTAGTCCACATCGATACACAGTAGATCAAATTCAAGGGGCACATTGTATTTTTCAAATATTTGATCGACGTTTTCAGCATTGATGAACTCTTTGTGGAGATTGAATTTCGGGGTTTCAAACCTCCGATCAAAAAGGATTGACTTCCACCCTTGCGCCCGCAAGAGAAAAGTATCGCTGTGGGTGAACCCATCATAGGCGCCGACTTCTACGCAGAATTGGGTAGTTGGATGCACAACCTGAAAGACTTTAGCCAAAATGCCATCTTCTCCATTTTCACTATAAATGGATTTCTCGTACTGGCTTAAATCGACCTCTTCACCGAAGAGAGCAAGCACACAAGCTAAAAAAACAAATACTTTCATCATTTTATCTTTTCCTAAATAAAGCGCATTGACCGCCATCAATGGTTTTGATTAAGTCGCACTGCTCCATCAATAAATTCGCGGAGGATTGCAGAGCTGGTGAGTTCACGCAATTGAACCAAATATAACCCCCTTGGCGCACTTTGGGCAGATAGAGTTCGACATTTTCAAGAG
>CAYZHU010000061.1:0-9275 GCA_964477585.1 uncultured bacterium | reverse complement strand
CTCTTGACCCATGTAAGAGTGGTAAAAACCGCCCACTTTTCCCTGCTGATAGGCAGACTCGCCCCGAATCTCAAAGTTTCGGATGAGGAGCATCTGCTGAAGAACCTTTAAAAGGGTCTCTTTTCCCAGCTCAGCGATCACCTTTCGGGTATCGCTTTTAAAAAAATGGTAATCGGGCTTCTTATTCTCGGTCATACCTACTTAGAGCTTAGCTGAGAATCCTAGGTTTGTCAAGAGGGTCCCTTGCCCATCTGCATCCCAGGCAATCCCCCTCCGTAATTGGGGACAACATGGGGATTGTTGGTCACGGGTACAGTCCGAAGGTCATCGTCGTCGCCGTACGTTTGGAAACAGCTAGTTAAAACTAAGAGGGAGAGGAACATCCATCTTTTCATACTTTGGCTCCAGAAAGGTACTAGAATATCTCAAAAAGGAATTGATGTAAAAGAGGAAATCCTTTTTGATGAAGCGGATCATTTTGGGAAATTATGAACCTAAGGCCTATTTTCTACGATACGGAAACAACCGGATTGAAGCCAGGAAAGGACCGGCTCATTGAACTTGCGGCCTACGATCCGGCACGAGATCAAAAATTTTGCACACTCATCAATCCTGAACTTCCCATCCCCCCTGAATCGATCGCCATCTGTAATATCACAGACGAAATGGTGAAGGACGCTCCCCTCATCCGCTCGGCTCTAGACTCATTCATAGAATTTTGTTCAGGCGATGTGGTCCTGATCGCCCATAACAATGATGCTTTCGACAAGCCTTTTTTAGAGGCGGAAATGGAAAGGGCCTCCTTGAAAATGCCCTCTTGGCTTTTCCTCGACAGCCTCAAATGGGCGAGGAAGTATCGGAGCGATCTACCCAGGCACGCCCTCCAATTTTTGCGCGAAGCCTATGGGATTGAGGCGAACCAGGCCCACCGTGCGTTAGACGATGTGATCGTCCTCCATCAGATTTTTTCAAAAATGGTAGACGACCTTACCATGAAAACCATCCTGGATCTACTCTCAAAAACTTCCCAAATTGTCCGGATGCCCTTTGGCAAGCATGCGGGAAAACCGCTATCGGAAATCCCGAAGGATTATGTTGAATGGTTGGCGAAAAATGGCGCTTTGGATAAAAAAGAAAACTCCCCATTAAAAGAAAACTTTCAAAAATTGGGTTTACTTGGATGAATGTAGCGATTCTTGGATGCGGATACATTGGATCGGAAATCGCCTCTATCTTAAAGAAAAAGGGGATGCATGTAACGGCGACTACCCGCCACCCTGAGCGGCTCCCTGCCCTATCCAAAGTGGCTCAAAAGAGCATTATTCTGAAAGGAGAGGATGAAGAGGAACTGGTTCCGATCATCGCAAATAATGAAGTCCTGATTATTACAATTGCGGCCGATAATTCTGAATTCTATGAGAGCGCTTATCTCCACACAGCGCAAGTTTTCCGCCATCTTGCCCTCGAGATGGATCTTCCGCGGCATCTTATCTACACCAGCAGCACCTCAGTCTATGGCGACCATCATGGACTATGGGTCGATGAGACAAGCGAACTTCTATCGAAATCGGAACAGGCAAAAATTCTCATCGAGACGGAAAAAGTTTACAGCTCTCTTGCAGAGCTTGGATGGCATGTATGCATCCTCCGCTTGAGTGAAATCTACGGACCGCAGCGCGAGCTTTCTAAACGGGTGAGCCAGCTGGAAGGGCACACTCTCCCTGGGAGCGGCGATCAGCATACAAATATGGTCCATAAAACAGATTGTGCTGCCGCCATTGATTACGCTTTAAAGCACCATCTAGAAGGGATATTCAATCTCGCGGATGATGAGCATCCAACCCGCAGGGAGCTCTATGATCAAATCGCCCGGAAGTTCAAACTTCCTCATGTCCACTGGGATTCCGCCCTTGTCTCCCTCCACACGGGGAACAAACGGGTCTCCAATCACAAGATTAAATCAGAAGGTTTCACCTTCCACCACCCCTTCCGCATCCTCGATTAGATAGGCTTTGCCGGATTATGTTTTTCGATCGCTTTTTGCTGGTCAAGTTCTCTTTGTTTTTTGTAACCGACGAGCAAGTCATACGCTTGAATCATCGGCATCCTCTCTTTAGGATCTCTTTTTAGTAGCATTTCTATCATATCAGCGAGAACAGGATCAAGACCCTTCTTCTCAAACGGAATAGCGTTTATCTTTCCATCTTGAAGTAACTTCACTAACTCAGGCGCTAGCTCAAATTTCCTTACGAAATAATAGAGGATTACTCCGAAAGAAAAACTATCGATCCGATCCAAGAGATCCTTGTCTTGTATTTCCTTATCGTATACTTCAGGAGCAATATCAGTCCCTACTGGGGTCAAAGGTTCTAATTCTAAATCCATTTTCCGCGCCAATTCATGATCAATCGAAAGCAGCCTTTTTTTGAGATCGACTAGAATATTTTGACATTTTAAGTCGCGCAGCACAATCCCTTTTCGATGGAACTGGAGAGTCAACTGAGCGATTTGAATCCCAAAATCGATGAAATTGTCAAGTAAATCGTCAGGTTCCAACAAGAGCCGATAGGCTTGAACATACTTAAACAAGTCCAGACTACACCTATTGCTACCAATTATGTAATCACTGATATCAGCAACATAACAATTCTTAGAGAGTGTTGGGATAACATTCCCTTCCTCGTCAAAGAGATAGCGGCATATGATTTTATTGACGTTAGGAAATTCTTTCGCATTTGTAGCTACAAGCAGCTCCCCTCGATCTTCCTTCCATTTGCGGAGTAGATTACCTACTTTAGTGATTTTCACGAAAAAGGGTTTTTGATTCTTGCTACACGTATAAATGTACCTACCAAGCCTACCGATTCCGGACTGGTTAGGATCCTTAAAGTCCTGATATCCATATGATTGAAGGACACCAAGTATGCTGTAAATTGACATAATAATCCATTAAATTAAAGGGTTAATTATAAAACAACCTACTATTTTTATCAATATAAAAACTATATATATAATTATTTTTTTAATTATACCTTTTCAAGGCAACTGATTGTATTCTTTGAGAGTCTGGAGGTCTTGCTCGAGTGCGGAAAGGTTTTCAAGGGAATTGTCTTTTATGTAGGCTGCGTAGTCGTTTTCCACTTTGACTTCTTGTTTGTAAATGCCCGCCCGTTTCAACTCTGCGACGGCGCTCCGGATGATGGCGAGATTTTGGTCCATGATCGCCCTGAATTGCTCTTTTTCAGGGGTAGTTGCCGAATTATTTTGATAAGCGCCGAGAGCAGTGATGAATTTATCTGCACTAACGTTGATCTCCTTGTGATAGGCATCTATCCCGGGCTCGTTGGGCCAATCTTTCCCTTCTCCGACTTTGGTCATAATTCTCTCGTCTCCTGTTCTAAATGGAGGGCGTGCTGCTTCACAATTTGGGCAAGCTTTGGGTCATTGGGCTTTTCCAGATACTTTTCAATATCTTGTCTCAACCGGTCGGCCTCCTGTTTTATCGGTGAGCCGATTTGGCCGGCAAGCTTTTGGATTGCCTCCAATTCCCGCCGCACACGTTCCCTGTTTTTCGCTTGGAGATTTTTAAATAAAGCGCGGAGTTCTTTTCCCATCCGGGTATAGATATCTTGTTCCATAACCCTCTATTTCCCAAAACAGAGAGTTTATTACAAGAAGTCAGATTACTTAATTTGTCTTGTAGGAGCTATTATAATCTCTCGAATGCAGACATTTTGTGGTTGTTCGTAGGCAAAGAGGGTGACTTTTGCGATATCGTCAGCTGATAGATTTTCATATTCTTTTCTGTTAAATGCCGGATAATTTTCTTTTTCCTCATCAGGCACTGCATGGTCCCAGATCGCTGTTTTGACATTTCCAGGAGCGATATTAATGAGGCGAATATTGTGATCTGCAATTTCTTCTCGAATACTTTCTGTCAATGCGTGTGCAGCGTGTTTTGTCGCGCAATATACCCCCAATCTAGGGAATGTTTTTCTCCCAGCTACCGAGCTAATATTTATGATTGTGCCTCTTTGTCTTTCGATCATTTTGTCTAAGACGAGGTGAATACCGTTCATGACGCCTAGAATGTTGACTTGCAACATTTTTTCCCAGTCGGAGGGATCTTGTAGATGGGTTGGCCCTGCAAATAAAATTCCAGCATTATTGATCAGACATTCAACTTGCCCAAACTTCTTTTCTCCTTGCTCAATTGCTCTCGAAAAACTGACTAGATCGGTGACGTCCGCTTCCATGCAAAGTGCATTTGGCAACTTCAATTCCTCCATGAGAGAGCCTCTTCGAGCGATTAAGAGGAGAGGATATCCTGCATGGGAAAAATGGATCGCTAAGGCTTTCCCTATCCCAGAACTAGCACCCGTAATTACAATCATACCTTTTTCCCCTTCAGGCGATGAGGAAATCAACTCCCCATTTAGATAGTTGCAAAAAACAATTAAACACATTAGATAAAAAGATTTCATTGTCTAACAACAAGGCATGTATTTGGCACAAAAAATCCTACCTTGTCCGATTTCTTTTTGCATACATCTTTGGGCAAAATCGTAAAGAGATTTAACTCCTTCATCCACTTTTTTTCGCTGTTGATCTGTTGTAGTATTATCGAAAGCTTGGCACTTACAGCCAGAACAATGAGAACTCTCTTTTTTGCTGGCAGTTGTTTCGAGTTCTGTTAAAAATCTATCGATCTTTTGTTTCATTTCATGAATCGAAGGACTCCCTCCCACATCTCCATCGCATTCATTTTCACTATCTAAAGCCCTGATTTTTGTATTTAAGCCGGCTTTAAAGAAACCTGTATCGCATAACTTGCAGATAAATATATAAATCGCCTTATGAGCTGTCTCATATAATTTCAACGTGCTTTTGTCTTCCATCCACGGCATCCAGGCATTACCCTTAGATTTTCTATGATTGAGAAAGGGGATCATTTTTCCCCAAGTCGGCCCAAAGCTTTTATTCATCACCATAAACGCGCTCATAGTTCACTCCTGTGCTTGTGAGAGGCAGAGACTATAGAATTATCAGGTATATTTTACAAATTGATTTCTTCAATTCTTCTGCATGTACTGGGTGTGTTGCATAGCTCAGCTCATACTTAAAATACTGAAATATTCAAGTAGGCGTGGTGACACTGGGTGACGATCTGGGGAACGCCTTTTGATCTAAAGGATGTTTGATCCTACGTGCTTCTGTCTTCCTCAGGATGTCCGGATAACTGGAAATGCAGTCGATCTATTAAGTCTTTCTCTTCACGGCTACCATTTTTGTACAGCCGCCCTGGGATTAATGTGATAGTCATAAGGGCACGGTTACAGTTTTCATTATCGCAATGAAATCTAGTAGAACTTTTGCGTACTCTGTCCAATGTGTCCCAATTGGGATATCTCAGCTGTCGGCATATGACACAGTACTGTCGGACCCATATTCCATTCACTTTTTCCGTTGGATTGTTACCCGTCCATAGGCCAAACGGTCCAAGAGGTGTTTCGAAAAACTCTACTGTAGGATATTGTGCGTTTAGAATTTGGTTTGTAGCAGCTGCCATAGTATTTATCCGATTTCAAGCGAAAAAAGTATGCCAGGAAAAGAGATTATCCTCCACATGAAGCAGATCAGCTATGATAAGAGATTGATTCCCACATGCGGATGTGATATTAAAAAAAAATATAGGATCGAAACAGATGTTGGAAAAATCTGGATTTTTCCCCGCTGATCGTATGTTGCAAGTTGAATTTAACTATGGATGATCGGTTTCGCTACAAATGGTGGGCGCTTCTCGGAGTTTGCCTACTTGCATTTACTGCTTTTCTAGATTTTACAATCGTAAATACTGCGCTCCCCTTCATTCAAACCGCGCTCAATGCAAATATCCTTCAACTGCAATGGGTTGCGAATATTTTTACAATCGTTCTCAGCATGACTTTAATCGCGCTGGGTAAATTCGCTGATCTGTGGGGGCGGAAAAAGATTTTTTATGCAGGGGTATTTCTATTTGCGATCGCAGCTTTTGGCGCTGGCTTAAGTCCCAATACAGAATTCTTAGTCCTATTTCGAGGAATGCAATCCCTCGGCGCTTCGGCAATCTTAGTTGCTTCTACTGCTTTGCTATCGAATGTATTCCCAGAAAACGAGAGGGTGCGCGCGATCAGCATCTATGCGGGCGTAACTGGATTTGGATTGATGATCGGTCCATTTTTGGGAGGGATCTTAATCGCTCTTCTTGGATGGAGGTGGGTGTTTTGGATCAATCTCCCTCTCATCGCTATTGGCTTGAGCGCCTGTTCCTTTAGTTTGAAAGGAGATACCCATGAGAAATCCTCAATCCGAATTGATTGGACAGGCCTTTTTCTGTTGATTTTTGGATTGGGATCTTTGCTCTATGGCATTATTTCTGGCGCGCAAAGCAACTGGGACTCGAAAGGAGCCTGGATCTGGCTCGGATTGGGACTCGCGGCGCTGATTGGTTTGCTGATCTTAGATGCCCGTTCTCAAAACGCTCTTCTGGATTTCCATTTTTTTAAGAAAGAACTGATGATTTTGGCAGCTCTTAGCTGCGCCTTTGGCGGAGTAGTTTCTTCGGTTTTTATGTTCTTTGACCCTTTGTATCTGCGCATTTTACGGAATCTATCACCCCTTTTGATTGGGATCCTCATTGCCTTTATACCAGCTGCGCAAGTCATCATCTCTTTTTCATTTAACCGATTGGAGAAACGGTTTGGAGCTGCTAATCTTATGCTTATTTCAAACTCCATCGCCTTTTTTGCCGTTGTGCTTCATCGCTTTCTCCAAATAGATACTCCTTTGATTTTTCTTGTTTTCCCCTTCTTTTTATTGGGTATTAACTGGGGTTTAAGCAATGCCGCAACGATGACAGCGGCTAACCAAGTTATCGCCCCTCATGAAATCGGGGCTGCTTTAGGAATGATTTTTACCATTTGGAATCTTGTAGGATCGCTTATCTTAGCTGCGAGCACAGCTGTTTTTCACACTACAGAGCTAAAAACCTCTTTCCTGCCAGCTTTTCACAGTGCGATCGATTTTAATATCGCATTTGCCGCAATTGTCCTCTTGGGGACCTGCTGGGTTCGAACAAAGATAAGATCATAAAAATAAATGACTTAAGTCTCAATTTGTAAGGCTTTTCGTAAGATCTGGATGAATAGCGGAAAGGGGGTATTTGCAAACTCTTCTTTCTCAAGTAGAGCGATTTCGGGGTGTTTCCGATGGCAGAGGGCTCTTTGGACAAGCTGGCAGAGAAAATCGTTGCAAGAAAGCTCCTCGAAAAGGATCCGGTTCAATTTCTTGACCCCAGCAATCGTGTCAGGATTTTGGAGAGCAATGCCAATACGGATGGCGATTCTTCTCCAATCTTCTTTCTCTTGAAAATAGGTATCGTCAACCCACTCCTCTTCTTGCGGCGGAAGATTGTGGAGAAAGGCGGCCCCCATCAACCGGAAGCAAAGGACTGCGCCTGGATGGGCGCGAAGGCGGTTTTCTGCGATGGCGATGAGATCTTTCATAAAATAGCGGGCGTGCTCGCTCCCATCGTAGAAAAAGACTTTATTTGCCGAAACGGCTTCTGAGAACGATTGGTTGCCGCGGATAGCGACAAATTCCCCGCTCATATTGAGAAGTGTCCTAAAATCTCTCTGCGAAATGGGGCCTGGGCAAAGAATCCTGAGAGTTTTTCCCGTTTCGCTCAGCGCAATCCGATGGATGACTGATTGGTAATAGACTTCGATCGATTTGACGCCGCAAGGGGTCTCCAAAATCGGTTTGCCCTCTCGGTTTTGCATCTCGGCATATTGGATAAACCAGTTGAGATCGGGAGTGCAAAGATTGATCTCTTTCTTGTCATGCTCTAGGGATTTGAGAAGGGCGTGGAGATAGACCGCTCCTCCAATGGGAGTTGTCAAATAGGAGAGATAGAAGCGGCGGCTGGAAAAGTAATTCTCAATTTCAGCAGGGCCTGGATAGAAGGTGGCAAAGAGCCACTCCAAAAGGACCTCATTCTCCAGTTCCCCAAAATGAGCGTTATGGAGATCTCTGGTCAAAATCCCCTTCTCTAGGAAATGGATCCCCATGCTCCGCCTTCCCGTTTTAGGATGGAACCAGCTCGATTCCACAAAACCATATTCTCCTACCGACTCGAGTGCTGGCATCGGATGAGTCGAGTCGATCGTCTGAAGCTTTTCCATTAACTCATCGATTTTGGGATAATAGGTGGGGATCTGCAAGATGAGCTCTGAATCCCGAAGAATATGCAAGATCTCCTGCGGCACTTCATCTTCATAAGGGACCAGATGGAGAGTGCATCTGTCAGGAGGGACCGCTTTCAGCGAATTATGGGCGAGAGCGACTAAATGAATATCGGCAGAAGGGAATTTCTCTTTAAGGATTTTGGCCGTCTCGAGCGCCGCTGTATAATCGCCCATCCCGTCCTTCATCACCCAAGTAAAGAGAGATATTCTTCCTGTTACCTCTAAATCTCGGTAGACGGTGAAGACCGCCTTTTCACAAGCAAGCCATTTCAATGTAGGAAAATGGCTGAAATTCTTCTTTGTGTAACTGCGTGCCGGCTGATCCCGATGATAGAGCCTGGGAAGTCCCCGGTAGATTTTTGGAAATGGAAAATTGAGCTCTTTGAATTCTTTTTCTGAGAAGGCTTCCATGAGTAATTTTTCAATATGGATCGGGCCCCTTTCGCTAAAGAGATGCTGGTAATTGTCGATGATTTCTCCAAGGGGGACCGAATCGTTTAAGCTGGGAGAAAGAGCCCGGCGAAGCTGCTCTTGCAGAGCAAAGAGAAGCGGATCTCTAGTGGGGTCGAATCCCCCTTCTTCGATCTGTTTGGCAATATCTCGATGGAGAAAGTTGAGAAGTTCTGCATGAAACGTGGATGGTTCTGTCATAAATACTAATTTTAATTGTGACTAGGCTCATAATCGAAAATGGCTCCTAAAGTCAATATATTTTTAGAGATACGAAGCAGGAAGTAATTTTCTCTCTGCGCCTTTGCGACCCCGCGTCTTTGCGTAAAATTTCTGGGAGAACACGAGAGGACATCCCTCTCCAGATCTAAACAGGGTTTGCAAAGGGCGAGCCCTTTGCCGAGGTACGGAGCGGAGCTCTGTTTCTCGATGCTTTCTCTTTCCTCTGTGCTGTCTCCGTGATCTTTGCGTCTCTGTGGTTATTTTGCTCTTCTTGGGGTGCGGGGCATCCCCGCCTCTGTGGTGTCTATCTCTGTGGTT
>CAYZHU010000060.1:0-9578 GCA_964477585.1 uncultured bacterium | reverse complement strand
GCTAATAGAGCCTCTGACCGTTTTTCCGAAAAGGTGCGAGGGCCCAGCTCAAAGCGGAGATCTCCTTCCCTTTTAGTCTGGATCATCCCTCCTAGCCTCTCCGATTTTTCCAATAAGGTAATTTTCCCTTTTGGATCTTTCTTCTGAAGAAACCAAGCGGCGCTGAGACCTGAAATCCCCCCGCCTAAAATCAAATAAGACTGACTTTGAGACATGCTTAATTTTTCATTCCTATTAGATGAAAATTTAACGCAAAGACGCAATGACGCCAAGACGCAAAGATTTTATAAATTATTGACAACTCTTTCTACGCCATTACGAAGATATTTCTGTCCAAAATTGAGAAGTAATCCTAGTTTGAGCTTTGTCAAACGTAAATATGTCAAAACCTGTGCCTTGTGAATAGATTGCTCTTGCTCTGTTGCCTTTACCTCAATAATCACCTTCTCGTCCACAAGTAGATCTAGCCGCATAGGATTTCTGAGTGTACATCCTTTGTAAATCACCGGTATATTCACTTGCGATTGTACCGAGACATTTCGTAATCTTAACTCTTGAAATAGGGCCTCTTCATACAAGCTCTCTAATAATCCTGGGCCGCCTAAGATTCGATGTACTTCGATTGCGGCATCCACTATTAGCGCTGCTAATGTATTTTCAATTTTTTCTGCGTCTTTGCGTTGATTTCGGCTATTGTACTCAGCATGCCTGACATTCTGCGTGTCTAGCCTGATTTTTATAAAGTCGTTTTTTGAGATTGGCTAGACTGCTTTGGAGAAATTGCCTTGATGGAAATAGGAATCAAAAGCGGCAGCGATCAACCGGATAAATAACCTTCCCATTGCTGTGGGAATAAGCTTCTCTTCTGTCTCTTCTAAAAATCCTTCCCCTTTTAATTCAGAAAGATCAGGCGAACAAAAAGGAACCTGAAATGTTCTCTCATAGAGTTTTTTATCGAGTTCAAAATGGCACATGAGCGACTGGATGATCCAACGGCGGCGGAGATCTTCTTCGCTTAAAACAAATCCCCTCTCCACGGGCAATCGACCATGCGCTATTTCTTGTTGATATGTCTCTAAATTTTTCTGATTTTGCAAAAACGTATTCTCAATAAACCCAATCGATGTCATCCCCAATCCGAGCATGTCTTCCGTCATCTGGACCGAGTAACCTTGGAAATTACGGGTCAATCTCTTCTCTCGGTAAGCTTTGGCGATCGAATCTTCCTCAAGGGAAAAATGGTCCATCCCAATGGCCATATATCCCCCTTCCATGAATTTCTCTCTTGCCTCCACATAGATCTTGAATTTTTCCTCTGTACTCGGAAGCGCTTCATCGGGAATTGCCTTCTGGTGCGCTTTGAGCCAGGGGATTTTTGCATACGAATAAAAGGCGATCCGATCGGGCCGTAAATGGAGCAGCTTTTCCACAGTTTTTCCAAATCTTTCTGCTGTCTGATGGGGAAGTCCATAGATGAGGTCGATATTGATCCCAGTAAATCCCAATTCCTTTGCCATTTGATAGGTTGCGACAGTCATCTCTTCGCTCTGGCGCCGCCGTACCGCTTCTTGCACTATCGGGTCCAAATCTTGCACTCCAAAACTGACCCGATTGAACCCGAGCTTTTTCAGCAGCGCCAGCTTCTTTCCCCCATCTTCATAAACA
Source organism: uncultured bacterium (assembly GCA_964477585.1). Lineage (GTDB taxonomy): Bacteria > Chlamydiota > Chlamydiia > Chlamydiales > SM23-39 > CAYZHU01. Next base: position 7,913 of record CAYZHU010000060.1, on the reverse strand, counting down.
GTCCTCGGATCGATTTCAATCGAGATCTCCCCATCCGCTGGAAATTCAAAATATTTCCGGAGATGCCCCATCAACTTCTCCAATTCCCCTTCGGTCAATGAAGTTGGGGTCCCTCCTCCAAAATGCAATTGGGAGACTTTTCTCTTTCTTGCGAAAGAGATCAATTCAATCTCTTTCATCAAATGATCTAAATAGCTGGCTTGTCTTTCTGGACTGCGGTTCAACACGACTGAACAGCCGCAAAAAAGACACATCGATTTACAAAATGGGATGTGGATATAGATCGAAAGAGGCTTTTCCGAATGGTCAAACTGCGCTAATTTTTCTCGAACGAGTCCCATCCCCACCGGATAAAATTGAGGGGCGGTTGGATAGCTCGTATATCTCGGCACAGGGCGGTTCCACTTCGCCAAAAATTGGGGATCGACTCGCACTATGTCTTTAGGCTTAGACATCGAATTGAAATAGTAAATGAACAGGTTCTGTAAAATTTTCGTAATATTTTTTCAGCTCTTCGCGAAACCAAATATCGAATGGGTGTGTAGATACATCCCATTCTTTCAGCCGCTCAAGCACATCATTTTCTGCATCGTGGATTATGAAAACGTAGTCTTTTCCAGCGACTTTCGTATACCAAACTTTAGTCGTTTTCATCCTTAAACGGTGCAGAAGATCCTTATATTCCTTTTTCTTAGGCCCGGTGATTTCAGCCGTAAACTTTTTATAGGCATCCATTTTTCCCGGTTTTAGACAAGTGACAAACAGTAAAGTCTTCATTGAATTCAAATTACTTACCAGGAAACTAAAAGTCAATTTTCCTGACTAAAGGCTGTTTGAATTAGGCATCGGACGGCTTCGACCGGGACGTCGGGTTTGACCCCGTGGCCGAGATTGAGAATGAAGCCGGGATCGTTTTCCATGTCGCGAAGGAGATTTTGGACCGTCTGCTGGATAATGGGAAGCGGGGCATAGAGGAGATCGGGATCGAGATTCCCTTGGACTGCGAGGGGTTGCGGCACCCTTTTCCGAAGCTCCTTGAGAGGTCTTTGCCAATCAAAACTGATGGCCGCTGGCTTGAGCTGAACAAGCTCATCTACGAAAAGCGATGCCCCCCGCATGAAGAGAATGACTGGAACCGATACCGATTCTATCAGCCGCTTGAGATAGGGAAAACAGTATTGCTGCCACTGCTCTTGCGTTAGGACGTGAGCCCAGGAATCGAAAATTTGGATCGCATCGGCGCCTGCTTCAACTTGTGCGCGCAAATAATCGATCGAGACTTGGGTGATCGCTTCTAAAATGGGAGTCAATTTCCCTTCATAAAGAAACCGTTTGGTCTTCGAGAGCTCTTGCCCCTGATGTTTTTCAATCATATAGCTTGCGACTGTAAAGGGGCCGCCGCAAAATCCGATCAGTGGAATGTTGGATCGTTGTTTGATGATCCGAATCGCCTGATAAATGGGCTCCAATGCTTCGGGGTGGCGAGTGAAATGAGTCGATCCTAGCGGTTCGATAGAGGGCCCTTCTTTAAATTCAAGTTTTAGGCCAAGGGCTGGGGCTATCACTGTGATATCGCTGAAGAGAATCGCGGCATCCACGTGGAGGAGATCGACTGGGAGAAGAGTGATTTCTGCGGCAAGTTCAGGAGTGAAAAAAAGATCGCGAAGGCTCCACTTTTCCCGAAGTTTGCGATATTCAGGCAAGTATCTCCCCGCCTGTCTCATGAGCCAAACAGGAGGCCTTCCTCTATTTTCGCACCTCAGGGCCTTCAAAAACCTACTTGCTGATGAGCCGTTCGACGATGGCGTCGACGGTGAAACCAAATTCTTGCGCAAGTTCTGGGGCTGGGGCTGAATGGCCAAATCCTTCCATGCAGATTGCAATGCCGCTCCTTCCTATGTACTTATGCCATCCAAATTCAGTGGCAGCTTCGATCGCCACGCGGACGCCGAGATCTCCCCCTACGACCGATTCTTTGTACTCTTTCGGCTGCTTCTCAAAAATTTCCCAGCAAGGCATGGAGATCACTCTCACTTTCTTGCCTAGCGTTTCGAGCCTGGCCGCCGCCTCCATCGCAAGAGAGAGCTCAGATCCTGTGGAAAAAAGGGTAAAGTCGGGCTTCCCCTTCTCTTTTTTAATGATATAAGCGCCTCTTCCCACTCCTTGAACGAAAGAGACATTGGTCTCGGCGAGATCGGGGAGGTTTTGCCGCGAGAGGATGAGCGCTGTGGGGCCTTTGTAACGGAGCGCCGCCAGCCAAGCCATCTTCACTTCATGGCTATCGCCAGGGCGGATCACATGGAGATGAGGGATGGCCCGAAGGGCCGCCAAATGCTCAATCGGTTGGTGAGTAGGTCCATCTTCTCCCAAAAAGATCGAATCATGGGTAAATTGGTAAATGACATGGTAGGGAGAAAGGGCTGCTAAGCGGATCGAATTGCGCATGTAATCGGAAAACGTGAGGAATGTGCCGCAATAGGGTTGGATCATTCCGGTAAGAGAGAGGCCATTGGAGATCGTTCCCATCCCAAATTCGCGAACGCCAAACTTAAAATTCCGCCCCGTAAAGTTTCCAGCTGTGATGATCGGGAAATCTTTCATCATCGTCATATCGGATCCCGAAAGATCGGCGGAGCCTCCGTAGAGTTGCGGAAGCAGTTTTCCTAGTGTCTGCAGAACAACGCCTGAAGAAGATCTGCTCGCCATCGGAGATTTGATTTCAATTTTTTTCAAGGTCTCTTCCAAATCAGGCGGAAGAAAATGGCTCTGCATTTTTTCGTATTCTTTTGCGAGATCGGGATAAGCGTGGGACCATCTTCGAAATAGATCTCTCCATTCCGCTTCTAAAGCTAGGTCTTTGGCCAATTTTTGTTCGAAAAAAGTGCGGACCGATTGGGGAACATAAAATTCTTCTTTGGGAAGGCCAAGAGCTTCTTTTGTCGCTGCGACCTCTTCGGGTCCCAAGGGGGAACCATGCACTTTATGAGTGCCCGCTTTATGAGGAGAGCCTTTACCGATCACTGTCCGGACGACGATGAGGACCGGTTTTTCCTGTTTTTTCCGGATTTCTCCAAAAACAGCTTCCATCCGATCGAGGTCATACCCATCGATATCGTAAACATCCCAGCCGTAGGCTTTGTAGCGCAATTTGGTATCTTCCGAGAGACATTCTGATATAGGGCCGTCTAGGCAGATATTATTTGCATCGTAGAGGAGGACTAAGTTATTCAATTTCAGATGGCCTGCAAATGAAGAGACCTCTGAGGAAATCCCCTCCATGAAGCAGCCGTCGCCTGCAATACAGAACACTTTGCTGGTGAATAACGGATACTCTTCTTTGTTGAATTTAGCGGCTAAAATTTTCAAGCCGAGAGCCATCCCCACCGCATTGCCTACTCCCTGGCCGAGAGGGCCAGTAGTCGCCTCTACTCCATCGGTTAAGCCGTATTCAGGATGGCCGGGGGTATGGGAATGGAGTTGTCGAAATTTCTCTAGTTCCTCTAAAGAGAGCTTGAAACCCGCCATATGTAAGCAGGAATAGAGCCACATCGATCCATGTCCAGCCGACAAGACTAGCCGATCCCGGTTGGCCCACTTCGAATCTTTAGGATTGTGGCGCATGTGGACGCCATAGAGAAACGCCCCTAGTTCGGCGCATCCCATCGGCATCCCTGGATGGCCCGAGTTGGCCTTCTGGACCCCGTCCATTGAAAGGGAGCGGATTGTCATTGCAATTTTGTTGAGCTGTTTTTTGAGATCTTCATCCATAATGCCCCCCATTTTGAAGGAAAAAAGGTTACAGTTCAAGCATTAAAAAGATGACTGCGTACTAGAGGGGTGGAGAAAAAGTACCTTCTGGGACTTTAAAATAAAGCTCTTTTGGAATCGATCCAATTTTGACAGTAATTTGAAGATTGGGCTGCGGGAAATATTCCACTAGAAGTTGAAGGATTCCCTTGCCGATTTGCTGCTTCACCTCTAAGGTTCTCTCTGCCGCAAAAGATAAATCCACATGAATGAATGCTTCCATGGAGGAGGTTCCATCGCCTATGAAATAAATGTCTCTTCTAATAGCTCGGCTTTTGCAATTGCTGATGCGGATCGAACCCACTTTTTCCAGCACGCGATGGCACTTCAAGAATAAATCTTGAAAGTCGGGCGGTTCTTTGACGTTGCTTGAATATTCGAGGACTAAATGGGGCATAATTTTATCACAAGCAGGGAGCCTGTCCTCCGTCTACCGCGATCGCGGCGCCATTCACATACGAGGCCGCCGGACTGGCTAGAAAGGCGGCAACCGATCCTATTTCTTCAGGTTCCCCAATACGCCTAGCTGGAATGGATTTGAGCCGTTCTTCCATGATCGCTTCAGGACTCATACTTCGTTGACGCGCTTTGAGATCTACAGTTTCTTTCAACCGTTCAGTGTCAATAGCCCCTGGCAATATAGAATTTACGGTTATTCCAAATTGTCCTACCTCTCCGGCCAGAGTCTTCGCCCAAGCCGCGACTGCCCAACGGACGGTATTTGATACTCCTAGAAAAGGGATGGGGGCTTTTACAGAAGAAGAAAGGATATTGATAATCCTGCCATATCCTTTTCTTTTCATCTCAGGAAGGCACATTTGAGCAAGCGCCGAGGAAACAAGAAGATGGTTGTGAAAAGCTTTCTCAAAATCCTCTTCTTTAGCCTCCATGACCAGCCCTCCTGGAGGACCTCCCATGTTATTGATGAGGATATCGCAGGGACTTTGGAGCTTTTGAATTTTTTTTCGGTCTGACAAATCTGCTACAATGTAAGAATGACCCTGAGGCGAAAGCGCTTCAAATTCTCTAATTGCTTGCGCCAACTTTTCTTGGTTTCTTGCTACAATGATAACGCGGCATCCCAAGAGAGCAAGTTCTCTGGCGCATGCTTTGCCAATCCCTTGAGAAGCTCCCGTAACGAGAGCGCTTTTACCTGATAAATCCAAGTCCATCTTTTTTGTATTAACTCAATCAAGTAAAATTGCCAAGAAATTCTGTCCGACTGTCTTTTTCCATTCTTCGCTAAAGACAAATCATCATTTATGGCAGCTGGCTACCCCCAAGAGGGGAAGATTCAGGAACAGGGGCTGAAGGCCTAGTTGGAATGAAATCAAGAATCTCGCTTGCTGGGTCTATTTCCAATGATTCAAAAGCGCCGCTCATTTCTACAATCCTCCTGACTTCCTCATCAACAGGGTCCTCGATATCTTCAGAAGGACTCTCTCGATTTTCCGCTACTATCCCATGTTGCTCGGCAACTCCTAGAATTTCGAGAAGAGGCGCGTTAAGATGTGATTGCTTTACATCATGGATTATCTGACAAAAAGGACATTCGAATTTTCTTGCTAACTCAACAAATTTGGAAAGGCGCTCAAAACACTCTGCGCAAACGGTATGGAAAGGAGGCCCCTCAAATACTATGGGTCGTCTATCAAGTGTACTCTGCCTGAATTGATAGGGATTCGAACATGCCGGACATTTAAGATCTGCTGGGGTTGCCATAAACATCCTTCTTTACAAGAAATAAATATTTTATGCGGACTTGCTTTTTTCTCAAAGATCAATTTTTTGAGAAATATTCCTGATTGGATTACAAGGAAATCGATGAAGTGGATTTTTGGAGCTATTCTCGCATGCACCTGCATGCTGGCGATCGATGCGACGGTATTGCCTGTCAGTTTACCGACGATCCAACGGGAGATGTCGATCTCTTTCATGGAGCAGCAGTGGATTGTAAATGCTTACAATCTCTCGCTCGCAGCATTTGTGATCGCAGGGGCCCGCATGGGAGATCGATTAGGGCACCGGATCACTTTCATCATAGGACTCACAGTCTTTACCATCGCCTCGGCCCTCTGCGGTTTGAGCGAGACGGGCTGGTGGTTCATTGTAAACCGGTTTATCCAAGGAATAGGAGGAGCGCTCCTCACCCCTTCCATGAATACGATCTTATACCACTCGTTTCCCCGAGAACAGCGCTCCCGCATCGTCGCCGCCAACCTTAGCATCAGCAGTCTTTGCCTATTGATAGCGCCTTGTTTGGGAGGCGCTTTGACCCAGTATCTCAGTTGGCGATACATTTTTTGGATGAATTTGCCGATCGCCTTCTTCGCCCTGTATTGCACCCGTTTTCTACCCGTTTTGCCCTATAGGCAGCTCCCCTTCCAAATCTGGGAGTTCCTCACATTCGCATTTGGATGCTTAGGGCTGATCATCGGCTTGATGGAGGGAAGGACTTGGGGTTGGAATTCTATCACCACCTTGGGACTGCTCTCCTTAAGCTTTGTCTCTTTCATCTGCTTCTTTCTTCATATGAAAAAACAAGAGTCTCCCTTTTTGCAGCTCTCCTTTCTAAAAAATCAGCAACTAAGGGCTGCTCTCGGATCTGTTTTCATTCTCACGATGATCCAATGCGTTATCCTTTTCTGGACACTCTATTTGCAAAACATTCTCCATCGTTCCCCTCTGATGACCGGGATCATCGCAGCCTTTGTAGTCTTGCCCGTTGTTATCCTCTCGTTCCCAACGTTAGTATGGGCAAAAAGGATCACTTTGAAAATCCCCGTTGCACTCGGATTTTTCCTCATTGGGATCCAATCGATTTGGTTCTGTCTGAACCCAACCCCTTCCCAAGTATCGACTCTTTATTACATGGCGATCCTGTTTGGGATTGCCCTCTCGCTCATCCTGGTTCCATGCGCCGTTGTCTCGATGAATGAATTATCAGAGGAAGACCAAAGCAAGGTCAGTTCCGTTACCTCCACAATGCGTCAATTTGCAACTGCGTTAGGGCTTGCCGCAATGGCTGTCCTCTTTGTAATCGTGAGAGAAGAAAAGTTTGATGCCCATTTAAAACAAGAAAAAATTTCACTTGATTCCTCAACCTATCACAATCTTTTAGAAAACACGAAACCTGCAAAAGACGCCCTTTCCCAGCTTCCCGATTCTACTGCCAAACTTGTCATCCAAGATTACACCCTCGCCTACACCGACGGCTTTATGTCGGTTAACGTTTTCACCGCCCTCCTCTCTCTAATAGGAGCTATCTTCGCTATTCTATCTTTCAAAAAAACAGTTTATTCAGTTTTAAAATAACAATTATTATTCCATTTAATCTATGTTATTGTTACTATCAATACGCTGAATAATAGGATTTGCAATGACCGTAATATTAAATGATTTCAGATTAGTAAATAATTGGGAACCCGATCGTAAAGGACCCAGCTGGCTGAATTTCGATTCGGAGGCTCCAGACGTGCCCGCGTACCTCACCGATCAAAGCACCGGCCGGAGATATTGGAATGAATCGTTACCAGTCGTAAGTTTCAAATGTTTATTACTAGCTGTAGGGACTCCAATCGTCCATACGATAGCAGCGGTTATCAGCGCAGTCTGCCGAATTTTCATAATTCTCAGCTTGTCCGAGGATGCCGGAGAACACGCTCTAAAACTCTTAGCAACGCCTTTCGCAGTGGTTGGTCTGGAATTGGCCGCAATCTACGGGATCTTTAATCCTTATGATGGAAGAAAACTCTATGCGTCCATTGAACGAGCCCTCTATTCGCAGCATCTTTTAGCGCCCTGTTTCCAACCTGACCCTAAATCCCATTTATTTGGGGGAAATATCAACCAGCGAAACGCTTTTTAACTTTTACTCAATTCATTGAGTATTTGCTAATGTCACTTGTTTTCAATAACTTACAATAGCACCACAGAGATAATTACCACAGAGGCGGGGCGGCCCCGCACCCCAAGAAAACCTACTCTTAACCAGAATCTCTCTCTGTGGTGTCTATCTCTGTGGTTTATTAATTCTTTCTGTGGTTTACGTACTTGTTTTCAATAACTTACAATAGCACCACAGAGATAATTACCACAGAGGCGGG
>CAYZHU010000059.1:0-9665 GCA_964477585.1 uncultured bacterium | reverse complement strand
AATCTTTTATGTTTGTAAAGCCGCTTTTCATTTGTAGTGGGGCCCCCGAAAACGCAACGTTTTTGGGGTATTGTAAAGCCGCTTTACATTTGTAGTGGGGCCCCCGAAAACGCAACATTTTTGGGGTATTGTATTGCCGCTTTACATTGGGTGTTTCGCTATATTTCCAAAGCGGCTATATTTTCGATTAGAGGTGGAATCATGCTTCCCAATCCGTTTAAAACCCTAAAGAAATTAGACGAAAAACAGTTCTATTCCTTACCCGAATTGGAGAAGGGAGGGATTGGTCCAATTTCCCGATTGCCAATTTCAATCCGGATCATGCTCGAATCTTTGCTTCGAAATTGCGACGGGAAAAAGGTGACTGAAGAGGATGTGCGGAGACTCGCGAACTGGAATCCGAAGAAACCTTACGAGGGAGATGTCCCTTTTTGCGTGGCCAGAGTCATATTGCAAGATTTTACCGGAGTGCCTCTGCTGGTCGATTTGGCGGCTATGAGAGATGCTGTCGCTAAGAGAAAACGGGATCCCAAATTGATCGAACCTCAGGTTCCTGTGGATCTAGTGATCGACCACTCTGTTCAAGTGGATCGCTATGGCTCCAGCGATGCATTTATATTCAATTTGCAGGTGGAATTCGAACGCAACAAGGAACGGTACGAATTTTTAAAATGGGGCCAGCAAGCATTCAAGACGTTTAAGGTCGTCCCCCCAGGGATTGGAATTGTCCATCAGGTCAATTTAGAGCATATCGCAAGCGTGGTAATGGAAGACGACAAGATTCTTTTCCCTGACACTTTGGTAGGGACTGACTCTCATACGACGATGATCAATGGGCTAGGCGTTGTCGGCTGGGGAGTAGGCGGGATTGAAGCGGAAGCGGCCATGCTCGGTCAGCCAGTCGCCATGCAAACGCCAGAGGTGATTGGAGTTCATCTATCGGGAGAAATGGTCGAAGGGACTACAGGGACCGATTTGACTTTACGAGTGACGGAGCTATTAAGGAAAGAAAATGTCGTGGGGAAATTCGTCGAATTTTTCGGCGAAGGGACCGAAAGTTTAACGGTTGCAGATCGGGCTACGATCGGGAATATGTCGCCTGAATATGGCGCTACAATGGGATTTTTCCCCGTAGATGAAAAGACAGTCGAATATCTTTTGATGACTGGCAGAAAAAAAGAAGATGTAGAACTCATCAAAAAATATCTCAAGGCGCAAGATCTTTTTGGGATCCCGAAAAAGGGAGAGATTGAATATACAAAAGTGTTGGAATTGGATCTCTCTTCCATCAAACCAAGTGTTGCAGGTCCTAAAAGACCGCAAGACCGGATTCAAGTGACCGATGTTAAAAAAGTATTCTTAGATCTATTGACCGCACCGATTAAATCGGGAGGATATGAACTCGATCAGTCTCAAGTAGGAAAAAGGGTCACGATCCACAGCAAAGGCCATTTTGTCGATGAAACACCCCGCGATTCCGGCGGAACGACTTTAGCAAATGGGAAAAAAGGGTGGAGTGAAGAGGAGATGTTGACAAATCGTCCCTTTACAGTCCCAGTTGCCTCGTCAAGCGAAGCGATTACCTATGAAGGGAAATTGAGTCACGGTTCCATTGTGATCGCTGCGATTACAAGCTGCACCAATACGAGCAACCCATTTGTCATGATCGGAGCTGGACTATTGGCAAAAAAAGCTGTTGAAAAAGGACTCAAGGTCAACCCGATCGTGAAGACAAGTTTAGCTCCTGGATCTCGGGTTGTGACCGATTATTTGGAGAAGACAGATCTCCAACAATATTTGGATAAATTGGGTTTTCAATTGGTCGCTTATGGATGTACAACCTGCATTGGCAATAGCGGCCCATTGAATGCGAGGATCGAAGATGCGATCAAAGAACACAATTTGGTGACAGCGAGCGTTCTCAGCGGGAACCGGAATTTTGAAGCGAGAATCCACGGCTCAGTGAAGGCCAATTTCCTCATGTCCCCTCCTTTAGTTGTCGCCTATGCGATCGCAGGCCGGATCGATATCGATCTTTCCAAAGAACCGCTAGGGATAGACCACGAGAAAAAACCAGTGTATTTGAAGGATATTTGGCCCTCTTCAAAAGAGATTGAAGAAGTGATGGCCAAAGGAATTCAGCCGGCTATGTTCAAGAAGAGGTATGCGAACATCCTGACAGATAACCCTGTATGGGACAAGATTGAGGTAGGGACCGGGTCTACCTATGAATGGGATCCAGAAAGCACCTATATCCGGAACCCCCCATTCTTTGACGGATTTACGACTGAACTGCCTCCCCATAAAGAGTTTTCCAAGATGAGGCCTCTAGCCCTATTAGGCGACTCTGTGACAACAGACCATATATCTCCAGCTGGCGGCTTTAAGGAGAATACCCCCGCAGGTAAATATTTGATCTCATTGGGAGTTAAGGAGGAAGATTTCAACAGTTATGGAAGCCGTAGGGGAAATCATGAAATCATGATGCGAGGGACTTTCGCTAACGTCCGGATTCTCAATAAGATGGCTCAGGGGAAAGAGGGGGGATTTACCCGTCTCATGCCCGAAGGGACTGTGATGCCGATTTTCGATGCGTGTCAAAAATATGCTGAGAAGAAGACGCCGTTGATCATCTTTGCTGGAAAAGACTACGGAATGGGAAGTTCTAGAGATTGGGCGGCTAAAGGGACGGCTCTTCTCGGCGTACGCGCTGTCGTGGCGCAAAGTTTTGAAAGGATCCACAGGAGCAATCTAATTGGGATGGGTGTTTTGCCTTTGCAATTTAAGGAAGGTGCAAGCTGGGAGAGTTTAGGGATCGCTGGAGATGAGACATTTTCACTTCTTCATCTCGATAAAAAAATGGCTCCCAAACAAGAAGTTGTTCTCGAGATTCAAAAAGGGACAGAAAAAAGACAAGCGACGCTCATCTCTTGTATTTTCACTCCAACCGAGGTTGAGTATTTTGAACATGGGGGGATTTTACCCTATGTTCTTCGCCATTTAATTTGATGGGATGGACTGCCAGTCCTTTTCCTCGTCTCAAATTAAGGAACAGAATGCATCATAGATAAACCGAAGATCAAAGAGATCAAGAAAAGGACGATGAAAATAAAAAAGAGAACCTGTGCGATTTGAGTCGCTGCACCTGCAATGCCTCGAAAACCCAGCAACGCAGAAATAATGGCAATGATAAAAAAAATGATCGCCCATCTTAACATAATTTTCTCCTTATATTACACCTGCTAAAACGAGGATGATGATGATCAAAAGGATCAAGAAAATCCCGCCAAATGGATAGTATCCCCATCCCATACTATAGGGCCATCTAGGCATCGCTCCTACCAATAATAGGATTAATAAAATAATCAACAGAGCTGTTAACATAGGATTATCTCCTCTTTGTTTTCCCTATGTCACATTTGAATTCTTTTTGGCTATTTAAACCTGGATTTTGGTGCTATCTATCTTATTCTTATAGACAAAAGAATGGCAGTTCTTTAGATTATGTCTCCTTTTTAAGGAGTGTTACATGATTCATTCTTGTTCTTGTTACCGATATTTGCAATATGGGCCTAACAATCTAGATCAGAGTAGGTTCGCAGAGCCGTTCCAAGAATTGGAAGAGAGAGCTATCAAGGCCGCAATACAGAATGGCAAGAACGCCGTGTTAGCTCTATTAAATGTAGGAAAAGTAAATCCGACAGCGTTGGATAGTGTTTTGATTCAATGGGCCTCTAAAGAAGGAGAAAATGAGATCGTCAGCAAGCTTTTGCAAGACCCAAGAGTCGATCCCACAGCGGAAGATAGCGTTGCATTATTACTTGCAAGCATTCATGGCCATGTGGATGTAGTAAGAACTTTATTGCGCGATGGCCGCGCCGACCCTTCAGCTAATATGGGCGCTTGTGTAATATGGGCCCATTACCATGAGCATGATTCTATTGTAAAACTTTTGCTAGCCGATAACCGGGTGAATCCAATGAAATATGGGACATTTCAAGAGTGGGTTAACAATCAAGTTCATTCTCAAATTGCAGACAGTCAATTCTGAAAGATGACGGAGAGGGTCGCTTGTTGGAGGATATGTCCTTGCATAGCGACTTGAACTTGGCTGTAAGTAGCTCCGCTAGGAGAATAGAGTAGAAAAATCAGTTTCATTTCTTTCGAGCGAGAAGCTCTTTCCAATCGAGTCTTTTGTAGCTCTCCTTAACACGGCGGATATGTGTTGTAAAAAACTTCCCTTCTCTCCATTCGTGAAGAGCGACTGCTGGGTCTTCCAATTCGATCGCAGTCAATTCATTGTCTTCTGGATGTGCGATATAATGGACAGGAGCGACGCTAGGAGCCATCAGGCACATTTTCCCCCCAAAAGTAGTCATGCATAGATGGTGGTAGTGGCCCGAGAGGATGCCGATCACTTGCGGACTTTTTTGGATCAGCTCTTCGAATTGGGGAGGAGTATCGCAATAGAGTTCGTCAAACAATTTGACTCCATTTTTTACAGGAGGATGATGCATGAAAAGAAGAGTTGGCTTTTCAGGCTTTTGCTTCAATGTATTCACCAGCCATTCCAGCCGTTCCATGCAGAGGACGCCGCTTCCCTCTCCTTCTATCAACGTATCGAGGCCAATGAGTCTTACGGGATAAAAATCGATCGCATATTGCAAGTAGCCAGTTTGGGGCATGTATTCTTCTTGGAACGCGCCCCGCATCACCTCTCTACGGTCGTGATTGCCGGGAATGACGTAGTAGGGGACTTTGAGCAGATTGAGGATTTCGATCAGGTGTTCATAGGCCTCGATTGTCCCTTCATCTGTCGCATCGCCTGTAAGGAGAACGACATCGGGCAATGGATTGAGGGAATTGATATAGGAGACGACGCGGGAGAGCCGCTCTTTTACCTGAGTGGAAGGATCCAAGTAGAGGTGTTTATCTTTTTCTAAGATATGGGTATCGGTAATTTGAGCAATCAACATGGTTTTTACTGAGGGTATGGTTGTAGTTTTGCATATTTGGCTACTAAGGTCCGGGTCGTCTGCGTGTTGGGAAAATGGACTTCGTACGTGAGACCAAAAGATCCTTGAAATGCTTTTTGCACAATGCCTGTCCCAAATTCTTTATGGATCACCTGGTCCCCTTGGGTAAATCCCACTTCCTCAAGAGGCCCTTCTTCTTCTCTTATATGAAGGGTAGGAGAATAATTTTCCAGGTATTGAGCTGGTATTTCTTTGAGAAACCGGGAGGGGCGCATCAATCGGGGCGTTCCCCACATGTATCGGTAAGTGGTCGAACAAAGATAGAGCCGCCGTTTAGCCCGGGTCATCCCGACATAGCAGAGACGTCTCTCCTCTTCCAAAGATTCGGGGCTATCTTTTGAATTCACATGAGGAAAAAGGTCCTCTTCGAGTCCGACGAGGAAGACGAGGTTGAACTCCAATCCTTTGCTATTGTGGAGGGTCATCAGTTTAATTGTCGGGACCTCTCCCTGCTTTTCCGTTGAAGTCCGAAGTGTTAGTTCTTCTAGAAACTTCGAGAGGGAAGGATTTTCTGTTTCATCTTGCCACTCTGCTGCTTTTCCAATCAGCTCGTCTAAGTTCTCTTTCCGATCTTGGAACGATTCGGGATCTTCCTGTAGATACTGGAGATAACGGGAATTCGAGATTGTTTCGCTGATCAATTCATGCAGAGACGCCTTCGCTCTTTGTTCCCGAAGGGAATGGATGAGGCTCACATAACTGCGGAGCCCTTCCTTCTGTTTTAAGCTGAGTTTCACGTTGGGAGCAAGCTCTGGTCGATCCAAGAGTTCTTCGCAGAATGTGAAAATTTCGGCACTTCTTTGACCTGCCGTTTCGACGATTTTCTCCAGAGTCCCAGGTCCAAGTCCCCGCTTAGGCAAGTTGATTGTCCGTAAAAACGAAATGAGATCAGTATTTGAGACTACCATTCGCAGATAAGCGAGGATATCCTTGATTTCGCGGCGCTGATAGAAAGAGAGCCCCCCGATGATCAAATAGGGGATCCTCCGCGAAAGAAGAGCGTCCTCAAAAGTGCGCGACTGGGCGTTCGTTCGGTAAAAAACCGCAATTTCATTGAGCGAGTACCGGTCGTTTGAAACATGGCTCATGATTTTATGGGCAACGAATTCTGCTTCCTGTCGTTCATTTTGCCCCACAAAGACGCCGATTTTTGATCCTTCCCCGAGATGGCTCCACAGTTTTTTATCATAACGGCGGCAATTGTGTTGGATTAAGGCATTAGCTCCTTGGAGAATGAGATTCGTGCTCCGATAATTTTGATCGAGAGTGACTATTTTTCCCCCTGGGAAATCGGCTTCAAAATTCAAGATGTTCTGATACCTGGCTCCTCGCCACGAATAGATCGATTGGTCAGGATCGCCCACTGCAAAGATATTCTGGTGCTTGGCAACTAAGATCTTGGCTAAATTATACTGCGCTAAGTTCGTATCTTGGTACTCGTCAATGAGGACGAATTGCCACCTATTTTGATATTCTTCCCTCGCTGTTGCATGTTCCCGCAGCAATTTTACGGTCAAATAGAGGAGATCGTCAAAGTCCAAAGCATTGCAATCGCGCAATTTTTTTTGATACAGGGTGTAGATTTGGGCAAAAACAGGATCTTTTACATCCTCTTCTGGTCCGAGCATATCGTTTTTTGCAGAGGAGATCTGATGTCTGATTTCCCGTAGATATCCCTTTTCGTCGGGGATTTGCAGCTGCTCCAGGCACCCTTTGAGCAATTTTTCGCTATCTTCCTCATCATAAATGGCAAAGTCGTTTCGATATCCCAAAGCTTGGATCGATTCCCGCAAAATCTTTGCTCCTAAACTGTGGAAAGTGCAGGCCAAGACTTGCGCATTCTTAAGCGTCCGGATACGGGTCCTCATCTCATCTGCAGCCTTGTTCGTAAAGGTGACCGCCAAAATCTCTGAAGAGGGAATTCCCAAATCGATCAGGTGGGCGATTCGGTGAGTGACGACTCTCGTCTTGCCAGACCCTGCTCCTGCCAAAACCAGCAAAGGGCCTTCCACATGCTTTACTGCGGCCTCTTGCTCTTCATTCAGTTCCATTGTTATCGCCATGATCTAAGAAATTGGTTGTCGGGATCTAAAGAATTGGTTTGCGGAGCTCCCCTTCGCGGAGGCCGAGATTTCCGTATCGATGGTAGTCGATACTGATCGAAACTTCCCGTAAATAATGGAGAAGTTCGAGGCGGCCGTTGACGAGGACCGGATCGTGGATGATATGGACGGCCGATTCGGCTGCCGCTTCGAGAAGGGGCGGGGTCGGTTTGTCGATGAGGCGGATCCGTTTCATCTTCCCTTCGCGGACTCGATCAAAGAACTGTTCATCCGTTTCTTCGATGAGAGGGAGGATAGTGAAAAGATCGAGCCAGCTATATTCTTGCGGTTTTGGCTCGTGGGAGTGCCAACTCAGCTCAAGAGAAGCGCCGCAAGTAAGGGCGGCTGCGCAAACCCGAAGGGCGTCGAGAGATGAGGAATGGGGGCCGATCCGTAGGGTGATCCCATCGCGCGGGAGATAGCGGAAGAGATTGTCTTGTCCTACGATCTTGGTTGGATCCCGATCTTGTTTCATCCGTTTCCACCAATAGGCGTAATTGGAGACGCTTGCGGTCCAGATACCAAGCTGCTCAGCAGTGAGATCGAGCTTGTCCATGAAGGAAGTGAGGTTGTTGACCCAATCATTTACGGGCTGTTTTTCTTGCGGGAGGCCCACTTGGGCCGCCTTCATGAATTCCCGCAGATAGTTAGGTCCTCCTGCTTTAGAGCCATTCCCAAAGCTGCTCGCCTTAGTCCCTCCAAATGGTTGGCGCCGGACGATAGCGCCCGTAATTGTCCGATTGATGTAGAGATTCCCTGCTTCGATCTCTTGGAGCCATTGGGCATGTTCCCGCTCATCGAGGCTATGCAGGCCTGACGTGAGTCCATAAGGAACTTGGTTGGCGAGTTCGATCGCGTGGGTTAGGTTATCTGCACGCATGATTCCGAGCACGGGGCCGAAAAGTTCGGTCATGTGGACAAAGGAGCCGGGACGCACTCCCATCTTGATTCCAGGACTCCAAAGGTTTGGATTGTGGGAATCGACTTTCGGTTCGAGGAGCCATTCCTCTCCTTCTTCCAGCGTGGTAAGTCCTTTTTTAAGGACTCCATAGGGTTCATGGATCTGCGGATTGATTTTTGTCGTGAGCTCATGAGCAGGTCCCACTTTCAAACTCGCTGCCGCTTCACGAAGGTGCCTTCGGAAATGGGGATCGTCGTAAACTTCTGCTTCTAAGATCGCAAGAGAGGCGGCTGAACATTTTTGTCCCGCGTGGCCAAAGGCCGATTGGAGGAGATCTTTGATCGCCAGGTCCCGATCGGAAAGGGCGGTGATGATAAGCGAATTTTTCCCTCCTGTTTCAGCAGCGAGGTCGAGCCCTGGCCGCATCTTGAGGAATTTGAGGGCAGTGGATGTCCCGCCGGTGAGGATGACGCAGTTGACCCTCCTATCCGTGATGAGAGCCCCTCCTGCCTCTTCTCCCGAACAAGGGACAAACTGAAATACCTCTTTTGGGATCCCTGCATCCCAGAGCGCATTGGCAAGATGCCAGCCGATCAACACGGTGTCAGATGCAGGCTTAAAAAGGACGCAGTTGCCCGTGATGAGACCAGCGAGTATGCCTCCAGCGGGGATCGAACAGGGGAAATTCCAAGGAGGAGTGACCAAAACGGTTCCTTTGGGAGTCCAGCGGATATCTTTCATCTGGATCATACGCACCATTTGGCGGCGGTAATACTCGGCAAAATCGATCGCCTCAGAAATTTCTGGGTCCGATTCGTAGACCGTTTTTCCTCCATCGATCATCATAACGCCGGTCAGCTCTCCCCTTCTTTCGCGGAGCTTTTGCGCAACTGCGGCGAGCAAATGGCTTCGATGGGCTACCGATGTTGCGGCCCATTCTTTTTCATGGGCTTTGGCGCATTGAATAGCTTGATCAAGATGATTCTTGTCGGCTTTAGCGTAGCGATAGAGCGGTTTTCCTGGGACCGAGGGGTTGTAGCCAACTCCATCTTCATTAGCAAAGATTTCTTTTCCCCCGATTACCAGAGGGATGGGCTTAGGATGATGGTGTTTCCAATGTTGGACTAAATCAGACCCCCATTTTATATTTTGCGGGAGGGAAAAATCGGTATCGGCTTCATTTTCGAAAGGAGGGTTCGGATCGGGCGTAGGTGGATGGATTTGCCGGTTTTGAGTGCGGCGCGGCTTATCGGTAGCCGACTCCATTTCGTCGCAGCTTTCAGAAAAGATGGAGGATTGATTTTCCCACGCTTCAATGCCCGGCTTTAGGCCAAATACATGGCGGAGAAAATTCTCGGCCCCTGTATTTTCATCGAGGCGGCGGATCAAGTAGGCGATCGCGTGTTGGAATTCCTGTTTTGTCGCAACGGGGCAATAGAGGAGAATGGAACCAGTCAGCTTTTGGACGACGCGCCGGATATGGTCGGCCATCCCTTCGAGCATTTCAAAACCGATGTAAGGCTCTACCAAATTTTCCAACCGGAGGAGCATCGCATAGGCGATA
The DNA here is from genome assembly GCA_964477585.1 of uncultured bacterium. Taxonomy (GTDB): domain Bacteria; phylum Chlamydiota; class Chlamydiia; order Chlamydiales; family SM23-39; genus CAYZHU01. The sequence continues at coordinate 62 of CAYZHU010000059.1, read as the reverse complement.
TCGAAGACATTGTGGCTGGCGACGCCGATATGGACAGCTCTCGCATTTTCAGGAAGAGATGC
>CAYZHU010000058.1:0-9749 GCA_964477585.1 uncultured bacterium | reverse complement strand
AAGCGGAAAATGCGCTGCGCAAACAAGGGGATTTCGAGCTTCATAAAGTCGTGGCAAAAGAGACGATGCCTCTCAAGACTCTCACACAAGATGAGGCGGTGATGAAAATGGAGATCTCAGACGACCCCCTTTTGATCTACCGTTCGGAAGAAGATAAGAAGATCAAGGTGATCTATCGCCGCGAAGACAAGAATTACGGACTTGTGCAGATCCAACAGTGAAGAGAGTATCTCCTGAAGAGGTGGTTCGCCAAAAACTCATCCAAAAAATGGTTGGCGAATTGGGATTTCCCAAAGGGCTCATCTCAGTTGAAAAAAAACTAACGACCTCCCGCCGTTACGATCTTCTCTGCCATGCGAACATGGGAGGGGCTATCTGTCCTCTTCTCCTCGTCGAATGCAAGGCGGTCCCCCTCACAAAGGAAACGGAGGAGCAGGCATTTGGGTATAACGATCTCGTAAAAGCCCCGTTCATCTGCCTTGTCAATGAAACGGAAATACGGACATTTTGGCGCGAAAATGGAAAACTGGTTTCGATCCCTTTTCTTCCCTCTTATGAGGAATTGAAGCGATGCATTTGTTAAAAGCTCTCGAAAAACATCTCCCTTGCGCCAAGATCCTCTTGGAAGAGGCTCCCCAATCTACATTGGAAGATCGGGCAGGCGAGCTTTGGGCGGGAATCGATCCAGAAAAATATGAGGCGTTTTGTGTATACGGGCTTAGCGCCCCGTTTTACGAGCTAGCCCGTGGATGGTTGGATGAAAACCAGAAACGGAGGCTCATTTTCATCGAAGAGAAGCCAGAAGCTTTGTCCCAGCTTCTGCAAAATGAAGATGCAATACTTTTGCTCAATGATCTTCGAGTGAAGATCTTTTTCCTCGAATCTCCTCTCCAAGTAGAACCAGTAGCCAGAAAAGCGGCATGGTGCACAGTCAGCCAAGAGACGGCTATCCTTCTCCTCCGGAGCGGCGGTTGGGGGGCTGAATTTAAACACCATCTGGAACATTACCAGCTAGGCGCTCATCTGACCCTTTCCGATGCGGCCGATTGGGGCGTATCTTTCATGGAAAACTGCCGTTCAGCGCTCCATTTGCCTCATCGAGATGGATTGAGTTTAAGAGGAAAATTTGCTGGAATTCCCGCTCTCATCATGGGAGCTGGCCCCTCGATGGAAAAGTGGGAAGGAGCGGAAGAATTTGCCCGCAAAGGGTTGATTTTCGCAGGAGGAAGCGCTCTCAACATCCTCGATGCAGAACCCCATTTTGCCGCATCGATTGATAAGGAGGCTCCTTACCGGCAATTCAAAATGCACCCCTATTCTGAGACGCCGTTTTGTTTTCAAAGCAGAATGAACCGGGAAAACCGGGCATTGGTCCATGGTCCCGCTCTCCTCTTCCCCGATCCAGCGGCTCCCTGGATCAATTGGATCAACGGGCAAGAAGAGGGGTTTGAGTCAGGTTGGACTGTGGGGAATTTTCTCACTTCGCTTGCCCTTTTTTTGGGCTGCAATCCGATTCTGCTTGCCGGGATGGACCTTTGTTACGGGGGAGAGCAAAAGTATGCCCATCTCGACGCCTCTTTTGGCTCAGGGTTGATTCAGGTAGGGTCCAATTGGACGCAGCGCGATTGGCTTATGGCGGCCCGTTGGACAGAAGAGCTTGCAGCAAAGCATCCAGAAACTCAGTTTCTCCATGTAACGGAGGGGAGCATTTGCAATTTGAAGCTGGATCCAAAAGCGATCGAGAGGCTTCCCCGTCTAAAACAGGATTTGAGAAAGCAAGTCCACGAGGCGATCCAAGAGATCCCCTTGATGGATGCAAGCCGGCTTGAAGAATGGGAGGGAAGTTTGTATCGGTGCAAATTGAACGCCGACTCATTTGAACATGATGAAGAGGAGATTGTCTATCAGCTCCTTTTAAAGCCGCTTTGGGAGATCTGGAAGCCTCTCTTCGAGCGGGAATTGATCTACGATACGAGACAAGATAAAATGGAGCTCAATCAATTCCTCTTTTTCCAACAAGTGTTACAGGATCATATCGATGAAGTTGAATTATAAAAGCGGCGCCCTTTACGCTAATTTAGGAGTCAAAAAGCGGGAATATTTCTACGAAGATGGGACGCTCAAAACTTTGGAGACCTATCTAGATGGAAAATTGGATGGGGAAATCTGCCTCTATTGGCCCAATGGCAAGCTCAAACGGAAATGCCAGTTTCAAAAAGGGGTGCGCCACGGTCTCGATCAGATGTGGAGCGAAGAGGGGAAACTTTTGGATGAGGGGAACTACTCTCAAGGAAAACCAGTTGGAAAGCATTGCCGATGGACTTCTCAGGGACAGCTTTTAGAAGAGATCGAGTATCTTGAGCCGTCTCGTTTCAATATCCGCCAGTGGGATGAAAAGGGGAATTTGCGTATGGATGCGGGATGGGAAGATCTTCTCTACCATGAAAAAGTGTGGGACCGCTTCCAAAATATTTGGATTGAAAAAGAGGGGCGTTGGGATGGGAAAAAGCTCGTCTACGTTTGAGATCCTCATGGAGAGGTTCCCCTTATTGGGGCTGCAGGCTGCAACCTGGGAACCGCTGCCGCTCAAAGAAAAATCGATCCCTGTCTTAGATCTGGAAAATGTGGAGATCCTCTATGTGTATGGAATGGACTCTGCCTCCATCTATTTTCAGGCGCGCGATTGGTTGAAAAAAAATCGGGAGCGGAGACTTGTCCTACTCGAAAAAAAGGGAGGGGCGATCGCCTCTTTTCTGGAACGGGCAGAAGCGGCAGAAATCCTCTCTGAGCCCCAAGTCCATCTTTCCCTTTTAACACGAGGAGAATTAGACCGGCTTGCCGAGCAGTTTCCCGTGCGGAGGATCGAGGTGGTTGGAGGGGGCCGCAGTTTGCGCCTTCAATTGCTTCGGAAGACCACTCTTGCCCACGCGCTTTATCTAGACCGGCTTCATGGTTATCAGCCGTTTCAGAACTTCCTCCAAAATTTGCCGCAGCTTCCCCGTTCATTTTACGCAAACGGATTGAAAGGAGCCTTCGCCAATGTTCCTGCCATTGTCTGTGGAGCTGGACCCTCTTTGCAAGATTCGATCGAGGAGATCCGTTCCCTGGAAAATAGAGCGCTCATCATTGCGGGAGGCTCCACTCTTGCCGCCCTCTCATCGAAGGGGATTTCTCCCCATTTTGGGATGGCGCTCGATCCCAATTTAGAAGAGTATAGACGGCTGCGGAACAGCTTTGCTTTTGAGGCGCCTCTTCTCTATTCAACGCGGGTATTTCCTGCGGTATTTCAAACGTGCAACGGCCCGTTTGGATACATGAGGAGCGGGATTGGGGGAGTAAATGAACTGTGGATCGAAGAGGAGTTGGGGCTTCTCGACCCTCTATTGGGCGATGTCCTTTCTCCTGAATCGATCTCGGTGACGACGATTTGCGTCGCTTGGGCCCAGTTTCTCGGCTGCAATCCGATTCTCTTGAATGGAGTGGACCTCGCCTATACAGGAAAAAAACGGTACGCTTCTGGAGTTGACGAAGAGGATGAAGAGCTCTCTTTCATCACGATCGATCAGGAAAAATCGGCGCCAGACCGGATCCTGAAGCGAAAAGATCGGAATGGAAATCCTATTTATACCGCTGTCAGATGGCTGATGGAGTCAGCTTCGATATCTTATTTTGCCAAAAAGCACAAAAAAGTTCAGTTCATCAACACGACGGAAGGGGGAATCGGATTCAAAGGGATTGATTACATGCCCCTTCGGGAAGCTGCAGATAAATATATCCAAAAAGAGTGGGATCTCCGATCGATGGTCCATCAAAAAATCGAAGAGTCGCCGATGCCTGCACATGCAAAATCCTGCATCGAAGAGAAAATAAACGAGCTCCGCAAAAGCCTCGATGCGGTTATCTCCCATCTCCAAATCCTTTGCGGCCAAAAAAAAGGGTCCGCTCCTCTTGCAGAAATGGATTTAAAAGAGGAGCTCGCTTTCTCGATTCTTTTTTACGACGCACAGATCATTCTCAATCAAAAGTTTCGAGAGAATGAAAAACCGTGGCAACAATTTCTCGAATTAGCGCAAAAATATAAGGAGGTTTTTATTCGGACTGTGTTATAGAAATATTTATGGCAAGTCGACTAGTTTCAGATCCAACAGAGATTTTGAAAAAAATCTTAAAGAGTTCCTCTCTTCATCATCCTCATGCACTGAGCGATCATCTTGAAATAAGAAAGACGCTTCAAAAGGCTCATCTTTCATGTCCCAAGTTTCAAGAATGTGAAACGGTGGATAAAGCAGTGAGCTTTGCAAAAAATCATTCTTTTCCTCTTGTGATCAAGCCGTCTCGCGGCAAAGAGGCGAATCTAGTTTATACCTGCAAAGATTTAGAGGAGCTGAAACAAAAGTTTCATCATATCTGCAAAAAAGCAGCATCTGCGTTAGTCGAAGAAAATGTGGATGGTTCTAAATACATCGTGAATCTTTTCTGCGATGGGAAAGAGATCCACGTAACGGACGTTTGGATTTACGAACAATCGCAAAAACTCTGCTGGAGCTGCATTCTGATCCGCCCGCAAGATGTGGCGGGCATTGCGGAGTATGCGATTGAAACAGTCAGGGCTTTCGGCATTGAGAAAGGTCCTGTCCATTTAGAGATCAAAGACGATCCCAAACGGGGGCCTACGCTCAGCGACATTTCAGCCCAGCTTTGCGGGAATGGGATTCCCATGCTCCTGCGCGAATCGATGAATTTCGATCTTTACAAAGAGATAATCCACGTTTTCACAGACAGGAAAGTGACCGTTCCTAAGTGGATTTATATCTACAAACATTTTGCGCTTGTTTTTGCGATGGATTTTGATGAGAAGACTCTCGAAGCAATCGTGAAATTGCCCTCTTATATCCGCCATCTGAAAGCAACCCCTCTTGTAGTCCATCTCAGTCATAAAAACAAATCGCAGCTCCTCCAAGACATCCGCCTAATTAAAGAAATAGTCTCTTGATCAATATTGCCAACATCGCTTACAGTCTCCGCTCTTTTAACTAATTTGAGGTTTTTATGACTGCTCCTACTAGTTTACCAGACATGACTATATCACAACCGATCACTGTTTCGAGCGATAGAGACACAGGGTCTTTACAGAGACCGTCATGCGGCTATTGGGGATATATTCCTCCTGGAATTGCGGCTGTCGGCTGGTTTGTTGTAATCATATCGGCAATCGCTTACGGACAAAAAAAAGGTCATGACTATCAATATCCAAACAATCAGGTCAATCCTGCAGTATTTGACGATTGCATAAAAGCAATGAAAGCAGGCGGTTACATAATAGCATCTTCAATCCCCATCGCAACAGGCGCTACTGTGTTGAGAGCTGTCTACACTGGGGCTTCCAATGTTTGCAACGGAATACGGGCTACATGTGCAACGGCTGGTAGCGCTATATGGGATTCGCTCAATCCCAAAAAATTAGGCGATCCGGATGCGATGATGATCAACACAGTGGTTTCAGCTGTTGCAGCTCCTTTAGCGATAGTTGCTGGTTGTGTTGTTGCATCAGGGAATAGCAGGTACTAACTCTCTGGATCGAAATTTCTTGATAGAAAATGGAATTCGATCATAAAATTTTCCGTTTGAATTTTGGAGATTTTATGAATATTCCAATCGCTGTTCCATATACAGCAATGGATCAAAGTTCACAGAGCTGTGAATGGAGAAATTGGCCTAGCGCAATTACTACTACAACTGCCACTCTCGGTTGGGTTCTTGTAGTTTGTTGCCCGACCATTTACGGATTATGCAAAGCGCATGACAGAGACTATCCAAATGATCAGACGACATCTGGAACATATGACGGTTTGATAAAAGCCACAGAAGCTGGCGGCATCACGATAGCAGCTTCTGTAGCTACCGCTGTAGCAGTTACTGTGATCAGAGCTGCAAATAATGGGTATTCCAATATTAGAAACGGAGGACGGGCTGCATGTTCAGCTATTGGGAGCGCTTTGTACGATTCAATCCGTTGGACAAAGTTAGACGAGCCGGAAGGGTACCTGATCAACACAATTGTAGGTCCTTTTAAGTGTTTTGCTAGTTGTTGTAATAGTTTATCGAGAGCAAGGGTTGAAGAGGACTAACGGAATGCTGATGACGAAAGCAACGTCTTTGCGTTAAATCTTCCGAAATAAGTCTATTCTTTTTTCGTGAACGTGAACGTTTGCGTCTGCGTTTGCGAAAGATTGGGCAGATGACTTTCGGGAACGAAACGGAAACGGTTACGAAAGGTGTATTTAATTAACTTCCTCAGCGATGGTTCCATATTCATGGAGTTTGTTTCGGAGCGTCCGGATGCTGATCCCGAGAATGGCAGAGGTCTTTGTCCGGTTTTGCCCTTGAACTTCTAAAGTTTCTAGAATGTGCCGCTTTTCCAATTCATGAAGAGTCATCCCCGAAGAGGAGATTTTTTTTGCGGAGGGGATTTTCGAGTCTAGATAGAGATGCTCCGCATCGATCGCTGGATCAAAATCGAGGACAACGGTCCTCTCGATGATGTTGGCCAGTTCCCGGACATTGCCCGGCCAGGGATAGTGGAGGAGCTTTTGGATGGCTCCCTCGGTCAGCTTTTTGAGAGGCTTGTGGTTCTCGGCGCATGTTTTTTCTAAGAAAAATTGGGCAAGAGGAAGAATATCTTCTTTCCTATCGCGAAGCGGCGGAATTTGGATCGGCACCACATTGAGCCGGTAATAGAGATCCTCGCGGAATACTTTTGTCTCAATCGCCTCTTGCATGTTCCGGTTCGAAGTGGCGAGGAACCGGAGATTCACCTTGATGGGGCGCACCCCTCCGACCCGCTCAAATTCCTGCTCTTGGATAGCGCGTAGGAGTTTGGGTTGCAGGACAAGCGGAATTTCGGTCACTTCATCGAGAAGGAGAGTCCCCTTGTCGGCCAGCTCGAAGCGGCCCGTTTTTCTTATGTGGGCTCCTGTAAAAGAGCCTCGTTCGTGGCCAAAAAATTCCGATTCGATGAGAGTTTCAGGGATCGCTGCGCAATTGACCTTCACAAACGGATATTGGGAGCGGGTGGAAAGTTCATGGATGGCCCCTGCGATCACCTCTTTTCCGGTCCCCGATTCCCCTGTGATGAAGACGCTGGCTTGGGAAGCCGCGATCTTCTCGAGATCTTGGACGATTTTTTTCATCGCGGGGCTCTCCGCAACGAGGCGGGGCCGCTTCGATTCGCGATGGAACCTGTTTTCCCGATAGAGTTGTAAGTGCTCTTCCGCTTTTTCTAAAACGCCCTCGAGCGCATCCGGCGAAAAAGGCTTAATCAGGTAATGGAAGGCGCCCAATTTCATCGCCTCGACGGCCGATTCGATGCTTCCGTATGCAGTTGTTAGGATAACAAGAGTCTGTTTGGCCGCTTTTAAGACATCTAGGCCTGTTTTAAAAGGCATCTTCACATCGCTGATGATGAGATCGAACGATTCTTTTTCCAGAAGATGGATCGCCTGGAGTCCATTTTCAGCTTCGGACACCTCTTTTCCGAGGCGCCTGAGTGTCTCAGCGCAAAATTTTCTCATCAGCGGTTCATCATCGGCAACTAAGATCTTTTCAATCATACTATTATCTCTTTAGCGGCAGTGAAATAGTGAATGTAGTCCCTTTCCCCACTTTCGAGCGGACATCGATCGTTCCGAAATGGGCCTGTACGATCTTTTGCGCCTCGACGAGGCCTAAGCCATTCCCTTTTTTCTTCGTTGTGAAAAAAGGAGAAAAGAGGTTTTTGAGAAGTTCCTCTTCGATCCCAATCCCCGTATCGGAGATTGAGATTTGGCAAACCCCTCCCATTTTGAGCAGCGAGATCGTGAGCACGCCCCCTCCTATCATCGCTTGGATCGCATTGAAAACCAGGTTCAGCAGGGCCGATTTCAACGCTTCTGCATCGATCGGCGCTAGAATGAGATCTTGCGGGATATGGATCTCCATTTTCACGTTCTCTGGAAAGGCGGGATCCATTTTGACAAACTTCCCGATCCCTTTTAGGAAAGGGCCCAGTTCGATCGACTCGGTCCGGATTTGGATTGGGCGGGAATATTGGAGCACGGTGGTGACCAATTTTTCCAATGTCCTGGTCCCCTCGATTACGAACGAGGCCATCTCCTGCAACGATTTGTTCGATTCGAGATCTCGGTAAAGAAGCGACGCATAGCCGCGGATCCCTCCAAGAGGATTGCGGATCTCATGGGCCACGACCGCTGCCATTTCTCCCAGCTCTTTCATCCGGTCGTTTCGGTTTGCGATCATCTGGAGCCTCTGTTTTTCGCTCACATCGCGCAAAACCAAAATCAGGCCATGGTAGAGTTTTGGCCCGTCGTAGACGAACGTAGTCGAAATCTCCATCTCTCTTTGGGGGTAGCTCTTGTAGATCAATTTGTGGCAAATGCCGAATTTGAGCGCCTCTTTCATCGAGAAGCCGAAGTAGTCATCAGAAAATGAGTCCCAATACCGTTTGAACAACACTTTCTCCGGCAGGATTTGGAGCAATTTTTGGGCCGCGTCGTTCAACATCGTCACGGTCCCTTCCAGGTCGATGAAGAGGATCGCATCGGAAATATATTTTAAAATATTGGTCAAATAGGAGTTGACCCGACCCAGTTCTGCCACTTTGACCCCCAGTTCTTGGTTGACAGTCTGGAAGCGCTCTTGTAACTTAGCATAACTGTTTTTTAGCCGATTTGCCTCTTCAGAGAATAGGGAAAAAGCGTGAGAGAGATGGCGGACCCCTTCCTGGACGGTCTCCGCTTTCAGCGCCAAATCGGCAGACCTCTGTAACTCTTGGAGGATGTGGTCGGACATGTGGACTCCCTTAACGCGCACTATAAGGAATCTCCTATTAATCGCTCTCTTTTTTTCCTGTTCCGGACTTGAGAATACGGAAAGGGAGAAGATCAGGCGGCGCAACTGCAAGGGGGAGTACATTTACCGGAGCCGCGACGACTATTATTACCCTATTTCTGCCCCGGCCCACACCCCTCGCATTCCCTATCCGTGGGAGTCGGAATCGAATCTTCCGAAGATTACGAAGGAGTTTTTCCGGTGCAAGGGGAGTTCTATCAACCCCCCAGTTGTCGACTCGACCGATCCACTCAAGCCCACACTTGCCGATTGCGATGGAGGGAGCCGCCATGGCCTACCGATCATGCAGGGGAAGGAAAATGTCTATCCGATTTTGCTTGAACTCCTCAACTATCTTCAGAAGAAGACGGGCAAGCGGGTGGTGATCACCTGCGGTCATCGATGCCCTGCCCATAACGTCTATGCCGATCCTTCCAAGGAGAACCGGACATCGAAGCATCAGATGGGCGCCGAGGTTGATTTTTATATCCAGGGGATGGAGGAGCGGCCCCAAGAGATCATTGGTCTTCTGATGCAGTACTATCAAACCAGTCCTGACAAGGAACTCGTTGAATTTAAGCGATATGACAAGCCTGATGCCCGAGTATCTATCCAGCCCTGGTTCAACAAGGAAATTTTCATCAAGTTATATCAAAAGGCGGAAGGGAGGGATGCGGACAATCGGCATCCTCATCCCTATCTATCGATCCAAGTTCGTTATGATCGGGAGCGGAAGGAGCGAGTGGTCTATGATTGGGAGAAAGCGGCCAAAAATTATCATCGCATTTAACTCACCGATCAGTTAAGCTATTTCCCTATGCCGGTGTGGCGAAATTGGTAGACGCGGTAGACTCAAAATCTAC
>CAYZHU010000057.1:0-9814 GCA_964477585.1 uncultured bacterium | reverse complement strand
AACCACAGAGATAGACACCACAGAGGCGGGGATGCCCCGCACCCCAAGAAGAGCAGAATAACCGCAGAGACAGCACAGAGGAAAAGGAAAGCATCGAGAAACCCTGTTTTTGTATACTGCCTTCTGGTGGTCTTATGTAACTAACTTAAAATTAGCATAGTAAGTTTTTGTTATAAAATTAAATTAGGTTGCTAAAATTAAATGTTTTTGTTATAATTGTATAAAAATTAATTTAAGGATAATAAAATGTCTGTTTCTCCAGTTGGCGCTCAATACCGTCGTCGAGAGGCTCAAGAAGATGAATGCACGAGCATTGCAAATGCTTGCGTAGAAATGTATGAAAAAGAGATCAAATCGGAACCCTCTCCTTCAGGTATTCTTCCTACTGGAACTGTGACTAGAATTGGAAGTGGAACTCAAGCTAAAATTTATTCCTGGACCCCCAATCAAGGTAGTTCAATTCCACAATGTGCAATAAGAGTTCGAAATATTTGGAGAAGTTATATCTATTTTACTCCAGGCAAAAAAGAAAGAAATCCTCTTCCTCCTTCTGATAGAGAAATAAAGATTGAAGATTCGCTAAAATTTTCGGAGTTAGTTCCAAAAATTTATCACAGAGTAGTTATTTGTCCTCCAGACTTAGAGGCTGTTTTCTCGGTTACTTTCATGGAACTGCTTCCTCAGTTTCACTTGCCGCCGAGCACAATTACTTTCTCATTTTATGAATTTCAGGATTTTGCAAAACAGTCTTTCCAATTTTTGCTAGATTTAAAAAAAGCAAAAGTATTGCATTTAGACCTCAACTCAAGTAATTGCATATGCAGGCCTCCTCATCAGGCAGCTAAATATTACGACTTCGGCTGTTCATATTACCTTAATAGTGAACTTGAACTTCCTGATGGGATTGTGCCTTCGCTTTTTCGGCCTCCTGAACTTTGGCTTGGGCTTAAAGCATTATATGGCCACCCGATTGATATGTGGAGCATGGGATGTTTGTTCTTTCTTAGTTTCACTGGAAAATACCTGTTTAAAGGTTTGAGTAAAGCAAATCTGTTTACTCAATTTTCCAATTATTTAGGGACTCCTCCGCAATATATGATTGAAAGCTGCAAAAGTGAAGGTATAAATACGGCTGAGTTATCGGATAAACCTCTACTTTCTGAGGCTATTCTGAACTGTCAAATGATGCTCGATACAGATATGAGCTTAGAAGCATCTCAAAATAAGGGGAGAGAGCTTGTCGATCTCATTCAAAGAATGTTGGCCTATGATCCAAGTAAGAGGATCACTCCTGAAGAGGCTCTTAAACATCCTTTTTTCAGGATGACCAGTTTAGAGTATTTTCCTCAAAATATCCGCCAGCTCATAGAAGAGTATAGAGGAGGGGCGGATCCCATTCCGCCTCCCGCATCTGCCTCAAGCTCTAGCTCTAGTTCTTCGAGGAGGAAACATAGAATTCCGTTAGAGGCGACTGTGGCGCCAAATAAACAAGCTAAAGGAAGCAAAGCCTCAGCCTCCTCTAGCTCTGACGAATAATCCTATTCAATAACGGGACTCTTTAGCGCGTGAGGTCCTATTATTGAACGATTTGGGCAAAATTGTTTCTCAAAACGGCGTTGATCGTTCTTGTTAATGCGCTCTCTCTATCCACGAGATACTCAGGAAAAATGCAGCCATCCATTACCTCTCCTTCTTGTAGAGCTTTCTGAGTGTCTTCAAGGGATTCAAGCGTCTTGACTAGTTTAGGATCCACTTTAAACCAGGTGCATCTTTGAGGATCTAAAGAATGGAATATTTCACGAGTGATTTTTCCCGATGAGTCGATAATCATCTGAAACTTTGGAAAACAAATAATTTCTCCCAAGCCTATCGCCCAATTTTTAGCATCTTTATCTCTACATAATCCCATAAGTCCCTGTCCATCTACGAGATTTGGCGTTGCTGTAACCTTAAGCATTTTGGTCTCCTTTTTTGTTTCTGCTTTTTTAACGGGTTTGATGAGGTGTCAATTGAACAGCAATGCCTGTCCGTTGTTGAACCTGGGTTAGATTTGCTGTAGCTTGTCGCAATGTTTGAACAGCAGCGGCATGTCCTGTTTGTGCTGTTTCCAACATTAGATTCCACCCTTGCTCTGTTTCCCTCTTCTCTTCTTCAGCCAAAGACTCTTTCGCAATCCTCTCCCTATTGGACGCTTCAGCCTGATCTCTAACAGCCTTAACAACGGCAGTCACTGAAATTTGTGTAAATTTCGTTGCCTCTCCGCTGAAAATGAGATATCTGGATTCAGTGATCGTTATAGTTCTTCCGATATCAAAAGCTTTCTGGTTAAAAAGAGCTTCAACGGTAGCGGTTGCTAGGCCTTCCGCCTGAAAGGTAGGTATAGTTGTCCCTGTATTAGGGTCGTTTAAGATATATCGAACTAACCGAAATGTCACTGTAGCCGCCATTTAAACCTCCAAAAAACGGAAAGATTTTACTCATATTAGGCAAAATTGCCAAGTGGGTAATGATGGACACGATAACGATGGGCAAGTCGAAATCAACGCAAAGACGCAGAGACGCCAGGACGCAAAAGATTTATAAATTGTATATTCTCTGCGTCTCTGCGACATGGCGTCTTTGCGTTTAAATCTTACATCCGAAGCATGTTAATAACTTCTTGATGTTTAAATGAAATTTTTTTAGTATATGGATCGCCGATAGGAGGTCCATATGAGCGCAGCTGAGAAACGAGAATATGAAGAAAGACCCTTAGCTCCTGAAAGTTTGAAAACGAGAAGGGCCAGGGAAAAATTGCTGAAACAGTGGGAAGAGGAAAAACAATTCATCAACCCAAAAGCTATCGCAGACGCTGTCGATAAAATCAGAAAATGGATCGCCGATAACGCAAAACATCGTGTGCCGATTAAAGAAAAAATTGAGCTGTTCAACCAAAACAAAGATGCCGCAGCGCTCAGCCGAAAAGTGCAAGCCTTCGCCGAAAAATTGAAAAACGATATGCAGCATCTCGGCAAAGTTTTTGAACATCCCGAGACTTGAATTTAATAGCCTTTTCAAGTTAATCTTTTGGGATGAAAAACGTCATTGATGCCTTAGTTGCGCGCGGCTTTATCGACCAGATGAGCCACCCTGAACTCAGGGAAAAAGTCGAGAAGCCGATCAAAGTCTATGCAGGATTCGACCCCACCTCCGATAGCCTCCATTTAGGAAATCTCGTCGGGATCATGGCGCTAGCCTGGTTCCAAAAATTTGGACACACGCCGATCGTAATTTTAGGAGGAGCCACGGGAAGGATTGGGGATCCATCAGGCAAAAGCGCCGAACGGCCCCTTCTAGAAGAGAAAGTCCTAGATGAGAATGTGAAAAAACTGGAAAAGTTTTTCCATGTGATTTTGAAGAATCCGACTATTCTAAATAACAATGACTGGCTCGGGAAATTTTCCATTGTCGAATTCTTGCGCGATGTGGGGAAACATTTCCGGATGGGTCCTATGCTAGGGAAAGAGATGGTTCGTAACCGGCTCCAATCGGAAGAGGGGATTAGCTACACCGAATTTACTTACCAGATCTTGCAAGGGTATGATTTCTACCATCTCCACAAACAGTTCGGCGTGGTTTTGGAAATGGGAGGGAGCGATCAGTGGGGGAATATCACTTCTGGAATCGAGTTTAACCGAAAGATGGGCGAAGAGTCGATCTATGGACTCACTTGGCCTCTTTTGACTCGAAGCGATGGGAAAAAATTTGGAAAAACAGAGGAAGGGGCCATCTGGCTATCGTCGGAAAAACTCTCTCCTTTCCAATTTTACCAATATTTATACCGTATTCCCGATGCCGATGCGATCCGGCTTTTAAAAATGCTTACTTTCCTCAGTTTGGAGGAAATTGCCGCAATCGAAGCTGAGGCTAAATCGGTTCCCAATGCCGCACAAAAACGGCTTGCGGAAGAGGTGACCCGATTCATTCATGGAGAAGAAGGGTTGGAAGCCGCTCTGCGCGTAACGGAGGGGATTGCCCCTGGAAGCGAAGCGAAACTCACAGCTGCGACTCTGCAAGAGCTTGCTCCCGATATGCCTGGGGCCTCTCTTCGCTACGATGAGGTAGTGGGACAAAAATTTGTCGATCTGGCTGCCCGCGTATTGCTTGTCCCGAGTAAATCGGAAGGGACCCGATTGATTAAAAACGGAGGTGCTTATTTGAACAATGAGCGCGTTTCTGATCCGAGTTTTTCCATCTCTTCTGAAGATCTGATCGAGGGGTCGTATCTTCTTTTGAGCGCTGGAAAAAAGAAAAAGTTGCTCATCACTGTAAAATCTATTTGAAAAATAATCCACAATCGCTATTTTGAACTCGTGAACCCCTTCACATGTAAGCCTCTAGAAGGCGAAAGAAGGAAAAAATTTGGGATGGTTCATCGGTCGAGATGGGATTCGGCTGCATCCTAAATGAAGGAGACAACAGCTTGTCTGATAATTTGAAAGATATGGCAAATATGCCCCGCCAAAGAAGGAGCCCTGATATGGCTACGGTAACAAAAAAGAAGCTGATCCAAAACATTTCTCAAACGAAAGGTTTGCATCCAAACGATGTGCGCAATGTCATCCAAGCATTTCTCGATGCGATGACCGACACGCTGTCTCAAGGAGATCGCTTAGAATTTCGCGACTTCGGTGTATTTGAAGTGGTAGAAAGAAAACAGAAAATTGGACGGAATCCGAAAAATGCAGCCGTGCCGATTGTAATTCCAGCTCGTAAGGCTGTGAAATTTACTCCTGGCAAGAAAATGAGAAAACTTATTGAATAGTTCCCATGAAATTAAGTTCTTGGGAAAATCGGTCAGGCTGTTTAGATGAGGTGGGAGACTTCCCGCCTCAAATATTTACGACGCCGCGAGAGCACTATCGCGCCCTTCGAATGATGTGGGCGCAAGGCGCTATCTCTTCGCCTCTTTTGAACCACCCTTTTGGGAAAATATTTCCTCTCTCGAGCGCTCTCATCTCGCTATTCAAAAAAAATGGCTCCCCTTTTGTACCAACTAAGCCACAACATCTCCATTTTTCCGAACTTTGCCAACTATCCCTTCTTTGGGCCTTGGCTGGCTTCCATGAGGAAGGGGAAAAGCTCGCGCAAACGCTTCTCCCGGATATCGGTTTTTCTACACTTTGGTGTCCTGAAGAAGAATATGACGAAAAAGAGATCCAGCTCTCTTTCGATCTTCTCCTCCACGCCTTTGGGATGAAAGAGGCGGCGGCAGGAGATCCATTTTTTACATCCCTTTCTAAAAAGAATATCCGATTTGCCCCCATCCCTTTTTTAAACAAGAAAAGGACGCTTCCTCTTACAGGAGAAAAGGCGACCCTGGGGCAGATCCGCATGGAAGGGGGAGAAATCCGGGCCTTCGGACCACAAGTTTACCCTTTAAATGACCCGAAAGGGTTTGGAATATCCAATTTAGACCCTTCTGCTGAATGGATCCAGTGTGCGGGAGCCCCTGAAGTATGGGTTCAAATTAAAATTACGAATGAGGAGATTTTCGATCTCCACTTTATCGGGATAGAATCGCCTCTTCCCTTTGTATTTTATATCAAAGCGGCCCACTGTAAGATTGGGGGGCATATCTACAAGCCGAAAAGCCTCCACCGGTATGCCGGCGGGGCAAAATTATTTGAGTTCCATCCCCATTTTCGTATCGAAAGCTCCGCCCGCCAAGCAGAACTGATCCCTCTGGCAGGGGAGGGGGGATTCTGGGATTCTGACTTCCTTCTTTCATTTGAAATATCCCCTCACGATCCCCATCTTAGATTTGCTATCAAGTAAAGAATAGAATCGTTGCAAAATAGTCTTCCGTTTACGATAATAGCGGGAAGTATGATGAAAGCTTTTTTTATAGGAGCTATTGCTCTATTTTCTATCATTGGGATCATCGGGTGGATGAAGAAAGCGCCCAAGCCTGAGCCGGCAGTTGTCGTGCAAGAAATCGACCTGACCCAAGAGAGGATCGCTCCGCCTCCGCCGAAACCTCCAGTTCCAGTTGTGAAGGAGACGGAATCCGTTCCGGAAGTCGATCGGATCGGAGGTCTCTTTTCCCTAGATTCGTCCAAACTTCCGATCGTCGAAACTGTTTCCTACACAAGCCGCGTCCCTTGGCTAAAAGGGAGGCCCGCCTGGATTGCCGACTACGCATCCTACTTCGAGACTTCCCGACATTTCATCGCGAGAAGCTTGAATCGGAAACCCGACTATTTGAGCCAGAAAGTTTCTCCAGGGGACCGGTTCAATGTGTTCAAAAAAGATAAAAATCTCACTTTCCATCTTTTGATCGATCTCTCCCAATATCGCCTCTGGTTCTACTATCTCGATCAAGATACGCAGGAAAGGGTGTTGTTGAAGACTTACAAGGTCGGCATTGGCCGAACAGACACGAAAAAGCCGTCAGGTTCTCTAACGCCGATCGGAAAGTACTCCTTGGGAGAAAAAATAGCGATCTATAAGCCCGGGACGACCGGCTTTTTCCAAGATCAAAAAATCGAGATGATCCGCATCTTCGGGACTCGCTGGATTCCATTTGAGAAAGAGATCGAAGGGTGCACGGAGCCGGCAAAAGGATTTGGTCTGCATGGCGCTCCCTGGATTGAAGAGCGGGGTATTTTGCTAGAAGACCGGAGCAAGATTGGAAAGAGCGATTCCGATGGGTGCATCCGCCTCGCTGCAGAAGACATCGAAGAGATATTTTCCATTGTGATTACGAAACCGACAACGGTTGAACTCGTCAAACATTTCTCCGACGCAAAATTGCCAGGGGTCGAGAAATGACCGTTTTAGCCCACGAGAAGCAGATCTTTGAAGTGCAGCAAACTCTTCACCAGCTGAAGGAGCAAAATAAAAATAATCCTCTCTGGACCCAAGAAGAACTCCACAAAATGGAGAAAAAGCTCGACCAATTGAAAAAAAATGTCTACTCGGCGCTCAAACCTTGGGACCGGGTCTTGATCTGCCGCCATCCGCAGCGGCCCCATGCGATCGATTATATCCAAAATCTATCTGACGAATATATTGAGATCTTCGGCGATCGGAATTTCCAAGACGACCATGCGATCATCGCCGCCTTGGCTAAGATCGATGGGCAGAAATATGTGGTGATCGGCCAAGAGAAAGGGAAAGATACGGAAAGCCGGCTCTACCGGAATTTCGGTATGCCTCACCCGGAAGGGTATAGAAAAGCGATGCGCTGCATGCGGCTCGCAGCAAAATTCCAACTCCCTGTAATCTCCCTCATCGATACCCCAGGCGCTTATCCGGGCCTTGCTGCTGAAGAGAGAGGGCAAGGATGGGCGATTGCGAATAATCTTTGGGAAATGTCCCGCCTCCCCACCCCGATCATTGTCATCGTCATTGGCGAAGGGTGTTCCGGAGGGGCTCTCGGCATTGGCGTAGGGGATGTGATCGGCATGTTGGAACATTCCTACTATTCGGTTATCTCTCCAGAAGGGTGTTCTTCCATTCTTTGGAAGGATGCGGGGAAAAACGGCTTGGCCGCCGCCGCTTTGAAAATGCACGTTGAAAATCTGTTAGAGCTTGGCATTGTCGACGAGATGATACGGGAGCCGCTTGGCGGTGCCCATCTCGATCAAAAGACCACTTATGCCAATGTAAAATCTTTCATTCAAGAGCAGTGGGCTTCTTTAAAATCGGTCCCATTAGAGCGTCTTGTAGAAAATCGCTACCAAAAATTCCGCAAAATAGGCAAATTTGAGGCAGTGATGGAATACAATGAGCCTTCTTCTACAAGCAGCAATTAGAAATAGCAAGCATCTCACGTTGGCGGTCTTGACTCTCGTGAGTCTTCTTTTCTTAACGATCGCTAACCAGTGTGAAATGTTTTCCGTTGGCTTAATGGCCAATACGGGGGCCGATTTCTTTACTCTTTTTAGTCCCGAGGGAAAAAGGGTAAAAGATAAGATCCATCTTGCCGATGTTCTCGAAAAGTGGGGACAGATCGACCACAACCACAACGGGACGATCACCAAACGGGATGCCGCCACGGCCATTGCCCAGAGAAAAGATACAAATCCTCTCTCTTGGGTGATGCACAAAGTGGCCGTCCAGTTCGATTTTGAACAGAATTTTTCCCTTCTGATCTTAATTTTAGTCTCTGTCGCCCTTTTTAAGGCGGTCACTCTTTTTTGCGCCCGCTATGTGACGCAGCTCCTTTCGATCCGGGTGACTCGCGATTTGAGACAGCAGTATTTTGAACATATCCAGTCGCTCCCTTTGAGTTTTTATCAGGAACAAAATCTGGGGAGTTTATCTTCCCGGGCTGTCGGCGACGCAGGACAAATCGCTTCCTCGCTCAATTCGTGCCTCACTAATTATCTTCAAACCCCCTTCACGGTCGCATCGACTCTGCTCGCTTGTTTTTATCTCTCTTGGCAGCTATCCATTATTATTTTCCTCGGGTTGCCTCTGATCATTTTTCCAGTTATTTTCTTGACCCGCCAAGTGAAGCGGATCACGAGACAGCTCCAAAAAAACCAAGAGACATTTACATCGGTCCTTCTCGACTTTCTAGCCGGCATCCAGACAGTCAAGATCTTTGCCATGGAGGGGTTTTCCCTCAGGAAATACAAAGAGCAAAACGACCAGATGGCCGTCTTAGAGAGTAAAAGCGCCAAATATGGCCTATTGACCCGCCATCTCCTCCATCTCATCGCGACAGCCTGTTTGGCTATCGTTGTCCTCTTTGGTCTCTATACGCTTCATATGACTGTCGGCCAGCTCCTCATGTTCTGCGGTTTGCTCCATCTTTTTTACGAGCCGGTCAAGAAATTTGCCGAAGAGAATGCCAATATCCAAAAAGGAGTTGTGGCAGCGGAAAGGATGTTTGAAGTGCTCCATCTGAAGCCTCAAATAACTGATAGAGACGGGGCGATCCATCTTTCGGGTTTCAAGAACCTCATCGAATTCGATCATGTTTGGTTCAAATACCGCGATGAATGGGTCATCACAGATTTAAGCTTTACGATCAAACGGGGCGAAGTGGTGGCCATCGTCGGCTCGACCGGCGCGGGCAAATCGACCCTCGTCCAACTCCTTCCCCGCCTTTATGAAGTGCAAAAAGGGGAGATCCGGATCGATGGCATCCCACTTAACGCCATTACACAAAAATCGCTCCGTGAACAGATCTCCTTTGTTCCGCAGAAGCCGTTCCTCTTTTTCGATACTGTCGCAGAGAATATCTCTTTTGGCCGCAGTTTCTCCAAAGCGGAGATCGAAGAGGCAGCCCAAAAGGCCTATGCCCATGAGTTCATCGCCGATATGCCCCAGCAATACAATACAGTTCTCGCTGAGATGGGGAAAACCCTCTCAGGAGGCCAGCAGCAGCGGATTGCAATTGCCCGCGCTCTCGTTAAAAAAGCCCCTATCTTAATCTTTGATGAGGCGACCTCTTCTCTCGATGCGATCTCCGAAAACCGGATCAAAACCGCAATGCGGGAGCTGCAAGGGAAGATCACCCAAATCCTTATCGCCCACCGCCTCTCGACCATCGAGCACGCCGAGAAGATCATCTACCTCGATCGAGGAAGAAAAATCGGCGAAGGGACTCTCCAAGATTTACTTGAAACGTGCCTTCCATTCCGGATCCTCTGGGAAACCTACCACCATTCTGAAGTCACTCCCGCATAAAATCCGACAAAATCCCGTGCGAGACCGAGACCGAACCGAGTCTCCGCTTTCCGAACGTTCCCAAGAAAAATTATTAACCACAGAGATAGACACCACAGAGGCGGGGATGCCCCGCACCCCAAGAAGAGCA
>CAYZHU010000056.1:0-9858 GCA_964477585.1 uncultured bacterium | reverse complement strand
TCCTGCGATTGATTTGGCTTAGCAAAAGCTGCTAGCATTTGAGGAGTAGGGAGAGGGGCGGAAGGGGATGGAGACGATAGATCATGAGTATGCGATGAAGAATACTCTCTGTCTTCGCCTATAGAAGCTGTTTGCGGTTGAGGAGAAGGGACACCTAAGGAAGTGGGTCTTTTCCGTTTGCCGGAATGTGCGGCTGGTTGCGACGAGGATGAAGAAGAGTCTGCTGCTGACAGATTAGAAAAGTCGTAATATTGCTTGCCCTGCTCTTCCTGAAGGTGATAATTTAATTTGGCAAGTTTATTCTCTGTACCAGGAGGAAAAGGAATGATCTTTTCGATCAGGATCCCTGATGACCTTTGATTTACGGTAATCTCGAGTCTATCTGTGTTCTTGGAAATGACATGATAACCTTTTTCTAACTTTAGATAGTATCCGATATAAAATCTTTTGTCGTCATCATCAAAAACCAAAACACGCTGATCTGTCTTGAAGCGGGGTCTTACTAATTCATAAGACACGTCTTTAGTAAAGTCTGATCTTGAATTTAATTTTACGGAGAAGCTCACCGTATTTGTTGTCGTATCAAGTAAGGGAAGACCGATGGTCCCAGGGGTGCAGTGATCTCCATAGACAATGTCTCTTTGATTACTGAAGAGTATTTCGAAGACTCGATCTGGGATTTTTGGTCGTGTAATATTGACCTGTTCTTCAAAAGAAGGCTGCGTCCGTAGCAGAGTTTTTGATTGAGGAAGAGGACCAGGTGATTTTTTATTAAAAGCACGAGACGGAGGTTTCTTCAATATTTTTGAAATAGTTGCTGGCTGTTGAGGATCAGGACCAGAGGATGAAGAAGCTGCTGCTGCTGGCGGTTTAGAAAAATCATAATATTCTTCACCATTCTTTCCTTCAATAAGGTGATAGCCTGCTTGGGCAAGTATATTTACTGTATCTTGTGATATAGGAAAGATTTTTTCGAGCAAAATTCCTGATTTATTTTGACGTGTGCTAATCTTGATTAAATCGTTAAGTCCGAAAATTTTAAAGCACTTGTTTGCTCCATCCCCTTTTTTAAAAAATCCGATATAAAATCTGCTATCTTTCTCATTAAAGACCAAAAGATATTGCGTCTCTTGGTAGTCGGGTCTGACTTCGCTGTAAACTTTATCAAGAACAGAGCTGCCAAACAGAGTAGTAACTTTTAATATCTTTCTTCCAGATTCATCTATGAAGGGAGGTTCATTAATATACCCTTTAGAGTTACTGTCATATTTAACTGGTCTATCTTTAATACTGAAGAGTACGTTGTAGACTTCTGTTGGGAATATTGGATTTATAACAGGTTGGCTAGAAGGCTTAGAAGTCCGATTTTTTTTCTTTGAACGAGTTTTAGCTTCATCAGATGATGAACTATTAGCAGCAGAAGGGGACGAAGAAGGCTGCTCACCTGAGCTAGAGGAAGCTGCGCGCATTTCAGAAATGATCTCAGGATCGAAAAAAGAATTAGTTAGTGGATCAAAAATAAAAGATGCTGAAGAGCCAGCGTTCGAAACAAATGCAGGCGGTTGAGGAGCCGGTCCAGAAGCTCTGACGGCGGCAGGAAATGGACCTAGGCTGTTAGGAAGAGGCAACGAAGACAATTGGTGTGGAGGAGGCAATAGTGCGGGAGAGGATGACGAACTAGACGGTACTCCTCCGTTTTTAAGCATCTCAGCTTCCGTCCATAATTTATCAAGAGCATTTGTAGTTGATAATAAATCGAGAAGAGTTGTTGGAGTGTTTGATTTTTTTTCGTATACTATACTGCCGCCTTTATTAATCTGCGTATAACCCAAACGAGAAAGAGCATTCTCATTTGGTAGAGGAAGAATGTTAAATCTAATAGGATCTGTTGCAATATTCGCTTCATTTTTTATACTGAGCTTGTAAAATGCACTATGAAACCTTCCTTTAAACACGTTCTCGACTTCACTTAAAAGATAGCTACCATCATTCATCCTCAATAAAACTTTTTCACCTTTTTTAAGTACAAGTAATACATCATTAATTTGTGCTAACTCTTGCGACGGGCCTTTTTTTCTTTCGAGGTAAAACCACTTTCCGTTCCTGTTGTTGTGAAAGTCTTGAATAATTCGTTCTTCAGTACCGGTAACCTTTTTTGCTCGGAGTCCATTAGGCCAAAGATCTTGAAATGTCACAGATGAAGAAGATGATGAACTAGACGCTGAAACGGGCCCAGCTCCTGAAGTCAAGGGATGGCTAAAAGCAGACTGAGTTTCAAAAGTTGAATGAGACAGTTGCGGGATTGACGCCGAATTGGTTTGGGGAAAAAGGAAATCGTCGTTATCAAACAAACTTTGGTTCGTAGGAACTAATCCAGGGTCCTGAAAAGGATTCGAATCGAAAAACGGATCTTCACGATCCCAGTCCAAGATGGAAGGAGTTGTCGGCTGATTTCCTTGACTATTGGAAAATAACAGACTAGTCGGCGAAACAGGTTGGGGAGCTGAGAGGGCATTTAAAGCTACCTGGGAGGCCGCTTGGCTTGTTTGAAGATACGTAGCATCGTTTGAGGAAACTGAATCACAGAGTGGAGGAGATCCTGCTGGCTGAACTGCTCCTGCCGGGTTTATCCCATTATTTGATGAATTTAGTGATAGTTTATTAGACATGCCACCTATTTTAAAGATTTTTTCAATTATTTACAATGTAATATTTAGTAATTAGACATTAGCTATCTGAGTCTTCAAATTGGATCGGGTCGATCTCTTTTCTCTGGATCAGCAGTCGTCTTTCTCCCGCCTTCCTGTAGGTTTCGTTAATATGCTTCTTGGGCAGGAGTGCATCTGCATGGGCAATGAATTTAAAGGGGAAGAAAAACGCTCCCAATATTCGATGAAGTCTTCTATTCCACAGGGAATGGCCTAGAGAATGGCCAAAAATAACAAACCACGCAAGGTATTGGAAGGGAAAAAGAAGCGCTAAAGAGACCCCTACAGCTTTTACAATTTGCCTTTTTTTCCAAAACTTCAACTGGGGCATCAGAACTTTATTCCGTTCCTTTTGGCTTGCGCCTATCAAGGCAAACAATTGCCACAAGAAAGGGGGCAATACCCAGAATAGAACCGGAACTACCCATCTCTTATAGAAATAGATGCTTCGGGACTCATTCTTGATCTTGAGATAGCGCCTTGGCATCAATTCCCATAGAGCTGGGTGCTGCGCCCACCCGCGGCCAAGCTTGTATCCTTTGACGCCGCGGGAATATTCAGTAATTTTAATCCCTTTATGGAGATTGGCTGCGAAGAGCTCCTTGTAGGGGTGATACTTCTCATGCTCCACTTTAGGCAAGTCGAAAATAGCGAATCTCCCTTCTCTTTTTGGAATAGGGGCGCTTGTCCTAAGCCACTGCTTCATCGATGTAATATTCGCATTCCCTATATTCGTCCGGTCGACTACGCTTTTACAATTATCGATCACGGGCACCCCGAGAAGATGGCAGTAGAAGTTATGGCATAAAAGTTCTTCTGTTGGCGTAAGAGAGGAACTTTCCCAAAATGATTGATTGTCTAGCTTTTCTAAAAAGTAGCGGGTATCAAGTAAGTACTGCTCATAGAGGTTAGGCAAAATCCCCATCCGATCGGCTGCTGTTTGTTTTTCCACTTCTGTTAGAGTATCCATTTTTTCATGAAGTTTTTTGCGCGCCTGTTTTGAGGCGTCCTTTGCGAGGTATTCCCCAGAAAAAGATGAGGGAAGGATCTTCTCTAATGTATTTTGCCAGTTATATTGAATGGAACTAGGAGGGTGGGGTTTGAAGCGGACCCGGTAGACTTCTTTTGTTTCAGGATCTGTGACTTCGACAATTTCTTTACTTAAGTCTCGGTATGCCTTAACTAATTTTTCGTTCATCTTCATTTCTGACCAGATATAAATCGCAGTAGGCAAAAAAGATTGAGGGGAGAACTCAAATTCATAAAGGTCCCCATTTTTAGAAATCCCCATAGCAAGATGGGCTTTTGTAGTATCATTATAGAGGTTCATCTGGCTCAAAAAAGCAAAGCTTGCAACGGTCTGGGCGGAAGGTAGATCAAACGCCCTTCCAGATACAAGATCGATGGAGCCATCTTCTGCAGCAACCGCCCGAAGTAGCGTGGGGGTTTTGGCAAACCGGTTGAAACTCGATGCGACAGAGCCTGGGATAAATCCGTTTTTCGCAAAAATCTCGCGGCTAATGAGTCGATTCTTTTTAAAGAACTCTCGCATTCCCTTTCGCAATTTAGTCTTCGCCTCATAATTTTTTCGAGACACGATACTTTCTGCAATCCCGTTGAGAGAGTCCCTTGTTTTCGATTCATTAGGATCGTACTCTTCACCTGCCAAATTTTTTGCGATCCTCCGGATAAATTGAGCATCAGTTTCGCCTTCCAAGCGAGTCTCATGGGGATATTCGATTTTATCTAGATAGTGGGGTTCGTCCATCATCCGAAAGGTTAGGTCAAAGCGCCCCTCTTTGCGGATAGGGGGTTCAGGTATATCTACCAGCTTAGGATCGGGGATTACCGGATCTTTAGCCTTTCCCTTGATCAAGGCTCTTCGGATTTGATTCCAATCTTCAGGCGGCATGACTGCGATAAGCTGTTTGCCTGCATCAAAAAAGCCCTCCTTGTTGATATTGGCTACCAGTTCAGGCTTGATGCCTGTTTCTTGAACCTTTTTTTGAAAAACTTTCTTTACAGTATCTTGGATCGCTTTATGAGATGATTTTTTAAGATCTTTCCAATGGAGATCAAAAGTAAAATTTTTACCTGATACATTGGAGAATTTATTCGGAGGTTGTAATCTAGTTATAATCGCAGACATTAAGACATTATAATATATATAATATTATAATTTCAATGGGTGTTTGGGCCAATTAAATGAAAGGTTGCTTTTTCCATGGCGGGCGAACCAATTCGATAGATCATTTTCTAAAGTTTTTGCTTTAGCTGTTACTTCCATCAATTCATCCCAATTTTTTGAAAGGTGGGCTTCATCTAGAAGTCCAAGAATTTCATTATAATTGGAATCGTCGCTATCGATCATTCCTCCCTCTATGGAGCGGATAAGGTTCAGACGGATCGATTCAAGATTTTCAATGACAGTTCCTTTGGCAGACGCAAATGGATGATCTTTTCCCATAACTCTCTTGTAACATAGCAATTATTTTCTTTAAAGTAAAATAATAAGTTTGATTAACATAAATTATCGAATAATATATAATAGAACTACATTTTAAAAATTATATAGAGGAAAATTATGTCTAACCATATTGGTGTATCTAAAGCACAACCTTTACCTTCCGTTACATTACATAAACAGGATCTCAAAGGCTCTGATGGAATATTTAATATTACTAGATGTCAGGAAGTAATTGGCGGGTGCTTCAATGATTGTATAAAGCAAGTCGAAGATGCTATAAGCCGGTCCGAAAAGCCAGATGGAGACAGCGACAAAATCAGTATAGCCGACCTGACAAAAACTGTAGAAGATTTACAAAATCAAATTAAAAGCAAGAAATCTACTCTAGATCCTATAATACAGAAAAAGAAACTATTTACCACATTCCTTGATGACTACTTAAAGTATAAAGAAGGAGTTGCTCAAGCTTTTTCCAATGCGCAAAGATATATTCAAGAAACGACAGTAAAACAACAAGCCATTGCCGCTTCCCAAGAAGCAGCTGTACCAGCTCCGCCAGTTTCTGAAGAAGCTCCAGCCCCCCAGCAACCAGTTGTTGTTTCTGCTGTAATTATGGAACCTGATGCAGCAGTTCCTGCTGTAATTATGGAACGTGTTGCAGAGCAGCCAGCTGGCCAAACTGTAACCATTGACGCTTCCCAAGCAGCAGCTGAACCAGCTCCGACAGTTCAATCTGAAGAAGCTCCAGCCGCCCAACCAGTAGAGTTTGATATATTTGCTGAGCAACTACCTGCTATCCAGGAAGAGCCTACGGATCAAGAACTTGCGCAATCAGCCGTTATTTCCGATAATCAGATGCATGCCCTGAAGAAAGCTGCCTATTCGAGCAGCTATTTCGTAACATTTTCTGAACCAGATCCGGCAGCATTTACTCAGAATTCTAACATCTTTCTGTTACATAACGAACCTCAACCTCCTGTTGCTTCTGTAGCAGCTGAACCAGTAATTTCTAGCGCAGCTGATGCTGGAGTTCCGGCCGCAACTAAGCAGACAGAAGAACCTTTAGAACCCTCAACGGCGCTAGTAGCAGCTGAACAACCAGAAGCAAATACTTCTGCAGCCGCTCCTGCAGAACCAGAAGCTTCTCAAACAGATCAGCATGCTAGAGCTCCTTCTCCAATCGAAAGTGAAAGTGAAAGTGCTCCAGATTTAAACGCTGAGTCTTCTGAAAGTGAAGCTGATTCAGAAGAGACTCCAAGTACAGAAAGTTTTGCTGCTGAGACAACTTCTACACAAGATGTAGCACCGGATGATATAGAAATACCCGCCGATGTATTAGGTGAATTACAAAGGCCGCAAAATTATTCATCTAGAATAAAGGGAGCTCTTGCTGTTGGCACAGCTGTTACTGCTGCTGCTGCTTGGGTTGTCACAAATGGTTTTGAAGGATTAACACAGGCAGTAGATGGTCCAGCCGTTCTCAATAGAATTCGGATGGCGGGAAATGATCTGTATAATCGACTCCCAAATAGCGAGCAGATTCGAACTACGGGAAATGATCTGTATAATCGACTCCCAAATGGCGAGCAGATTCGAACTACGGCAGAGCCGCTATTCCAAAAGGTGGGCGACTTCTATCAACCAATCCAACAACAGTTGCATAATGTTGGATATAGTTTCCGAGATCTAGTAAACGTTACTAGAGCAAAATTGCCCTCTGTACCTGAATTGTCAATGCCTGATATTTCTAAGGTCCCGGGAAGAATCAGCGAGCTTGCTAGCCAATATTATACCGACGAAGAAATCGCTTCTTCAGGCGTTACTTATAAACATGTTGTCTTGGGCGCAGCAGTCGTGTCGGCTCTCGTATTAGGTTACTTTGCGACTAAGTGTCTTTCTAAAAAGTCCAAAAAATAAGTAATCTATATTTTAATCTAATCATATCCCCCTAATTATAGGGGGATTTTTTTTTGAATATGATATAAAGAAAGTTATTAACAATTATTAATTTTTGTAGTATAATATTATGAAACTTAATAGGTGTAATAAGAGTATGAGTTCTGGTATGAAAGTTCAAGATGTATTAAATTCTAGCATTCAATCTTTAGATACAGTCCAAACATTCAGTGAATTAAATGAGCTTAGAGACAGAGTCGAGAGAGTCATGGACTATACTCGAAAAGCTACAGATGCTCACTATAAAAAAAATAATAAAAACTATAAAACTCCAGAGAATGTTAAAGAAATTATTTTACATCCAGACATTCAAAGCTTATACGATTCTTTTGATAAGTCTTTTAATTTGGCCAAATGGAAATTCGAAGCTGAACAGATTTTAAGTCCTCCTCTGACAGTGAGAATTAAATCTTGTATCTCTGCTTTGCTTCCTAGCAGAAGAACTATTCTAGATTATGCCGTTCCTTCTTTTTTTACAGCTGGATCAATTATTGAAGATGATCCCATTATTTTTGGTATCTATGCGGTCCAGCAAATCGTTGCAAATTTACCAAGTTCCACAGCTACTCCAAACCAGCCTGTTTAACCCCCGATTGATTCTATTGATGTAGAAGAGGAGCCTTCAAGACCAGCGTTAGGGACCGTCAAAGAATAATCTAAAGCATTTGGACTGGCTACGACTTCGCCAAATCGATCCTCCTCGTTCGGAATCAATTTTGCTTTGTCTCGCAGAGTCCAAATACTTCATCTTATTTTTTGACAATCTCTTAGAGTCAGAAGAACCAATATGTAGTTTATCAGATTTGGGATTGTTGCATAACTCTAGAACAACTTAAGCTTATAAACATGAATGGCTTATTTAACACCGAGAGATCAAGAAAAACAATTCTTCCTCGGTGATTCTCGGTGTCTAATTTTCACTATTTTACGTACGATTTGAGTTATGCAACTATAGAAAATTGAAAATTTAAATTAGATCCTAATTCAAAGATTGTGATTCAGTGGCTGCTGAAAAAGAAGGAGACTGGTGGATCTGTCTCTTACACCATCTGCTGGATCACTTCGCCAGCGAGAATCAGGAAGGCAAATGCCATTAGGAATATCAGAAGCGGCTTTCCGCCAAAGAGCTGCCGAGTCTCCGCAGGGTAGTGCTTGATGTAGCGGCCGACCCATACCATAACGGGAGGCATGAGGCCGAAGAGAAGAGCGCAGCTGATGCCGCCTGCATATCCCAAAGCGACTAAGAAAATATTTGGATAGATGAGGGCAAAGATCATCGGAATGCCAAACACCCCCGCACAAAGAATTACCCGTTTTGTCCCTTTCTTCTCCCATTTAAGCCCGTCTGCAAGGAAATCAAAGAATGAGAGGGCAAAGGGAATAAAGGAAGTCGTAAGAGCAAAGAATGCAAAGTACTTTCCAATATTCAGGATGTAGGGATTTTGTACAAAATTCTTAAGCGGCTCTACGGCATTCTGCCCTTTTTGAGCAGCCTCAGCGAGCCCTTCAGGGGGAACGATCCCGAGGATCACAAATTCCCAGACCAAGTAGATGACTAGGGGAATAGCAGTTCCGAAGAAGATCGAAAGGCGAACCTTTCTCACATTCCGGTCCATGTAATTCATGAGCGTTGGGATAATCACTTGGTAAGTAAAGGCGGTAAAAAGTATGGGAAGGGCCATCCAAGCTTTGCCCCAGTGGGCGTATTTAAAGAGGGTCAAATCGACCGATGTAATGGAAACGGCAATGAAGGCGAGATAACAGATCACGACGCCGCTGATGAGGCACATGTTGATCCGGTCCACTGTCCGGGCGCCTAGGTAGACGACAGGAGTAAGGATAGAACTATAGATGACGACGGCAGCCCAATGGGGGAGATCAAGGCCTGTGATTTGATTGAAAACTTCCCCTCCGCTGGCTGCGTGGGCGATCATGACAGTGATAAAGAGAAAGAGATAGACAATCCAAAAGATACCGCGTCCCACGGGTCCCAGAACTTTATCGGCCATCGATATAAAACTCGTATCTTTCGGCATCCAAATGCTCACTTCCAATAGGAGAAGCCCTGTCGCTAACATAAATATCCAACAGATCAGGTAGATGACTGCTGAGGGGACAAAACCCCCAGGGCCTGTTGCAACAGGAAGGCCTAACATGCCGACGCCAACCGTAGTGCCGGCTATCAAGAGTGTCCCTCCGAGAACATGTCCTAATGAATGAAAGATTCTCATAGGCAACAATGTTAGTGGAATCGAGAAAAAAAGGGTAGAAATTTAATTTTCGTGGAAAAAAATAACCGCTAGGTAGAAAATGCCCATCCTTTTCTTGTGAGGAACTTATGGTTCGAGGCGTACAACTTTTTATACCATCAAACTTTTTAAATGATGCCCATTCCCGTCCTATGGCCAGGGTAGCCGAAGCGCTTCGTCGTTTTATCGATAGGATCATTTCTGCTATTCGGGCAATTTTTTGTTTACAACAGCCAATCGAGTTAAAAAGAGTAAGGGTAGGCAGTCAACCCATGATGCCTTCTCCAGTTCATTTCCAAGCTAGAGCGGCTCTCCCCATAGCCCTCCCTCCTCCGCCTGCCCCGATTGGACCCCAAGCTAGCGCGATTCTTCCTGCGCAGGCACTTGCCCCCCTCCCCCCTCCGCCGCCGATTCGACCTCTAGCAGCCGTAGTTCTTCCACCACCGCCTCCACCGATTCGCCCTCTAGCAGCAGCGGC
>CAYZHU010000055.1:0-9947 GCA_964477585.1 uncultured bacterium | reverse complement strand
GGGGGCAATATCGACAGCTGTATATAGCCCCCCAAGTTTGAAGTCGAAAAGCGGCTCAAAAGAACCGAAAAATCGACTGAAACTAAATTCGTTACCAGTCTCTAAGTGTCTACACTACCTATTTTCCGATTTTTTAAAAAAACATTTGTTCTTTATTTCTTCTTAACCTAAATTTATCCTTCGCTTTAAAAGGAGGTTTTTATGACTGTGAATGTATCTGGAAGAGCTAAGAGCCCAAACATTGATACTGCATATGAAGGCATTGGAGATGAGGAAACAATTGATACTGCAGATTCTCAAATTGTCTCTGCAACCGCGCCACTGGAGTCGATGCCTGCAGAACCTCTTCGCTCTGGCACTCCGACCATAACGCCAACATCAGGTCTCAATGCGATGGCGCCGCAACCTCGCACATCGCCAAGACCACCTCTCGATACGATTGCGTCGGCTGCGCCGCAATCTCCGCCTGTTGAACCAGGTCTTGTACAAATTTTTAAGGATCTCATTTGTCAGTGTTTTAGAATTTGTCGCGGGGGAGCGAAACGGACCGATTGATCGAAACGAAGAGAAATCCACCGATCAAAATAAAACCAAAGAAGCTAAGAAGTGGGAAGGTAAGGAATCCGAAGAGTTTAAAAACAGGATTGGCGCATTCATCCACAAGGCCGCAAGTAGATGCGCTGAACAAAAAGGGAAATTTTTGGCCGATCACCTGATATAGGGCAATGAGAGATCCTATGGCAACGAGGGGAAGGACATAAGGGACGATCTTGATCTCATTTCGATAGACAGCCATACCGAGGATGATACTTAAAGGAAAAAGAGCGATCCGTTGATACCAGCAGAGATGGCAAGGCTCGATCCGCAAAAGCTCTCCCGTAAATAGGCTAATGAGAAGGCCCGAGAGGGAAATGAGCCAAGCAAAATAAAGAGAATTATCTTCGATCCACTTCATGGGGTTTCCTTTAGAGAAAGGATCTTATCCATCCTAGTTTGGATCGTCCGGAAAGATAGAGTGGAAGTGGAGATCCCATCGATATAAAGACTAGGGGTACCAAAATTTTTCCCCATTAGCTTTTTGGCCCAAGCCAAATTCCGGTCTAGTTCTTCGTAGTAACAATGGGTATCGATACACTCCTGTAATCGAACAAGGTTGATCCCTCCGATATTCTTAGCGATCTTCAGCAATTCAGCTTCCGTTGGGTATTGATTTTTAATACAAAGAAAGGCGAGAACTTTCGTGTAATCAAAGAACCGGTCGGGATTTTGTCGATAGACGGCTAAAGCTGCATTGGCAACCGGCTTGGACCCCTCCAAAAACGCAAGAGGGACAATGACATACCGGACCATGCCTGAATTGATGTAGTGTTCTTGGATCAGGGGAAAAACCTGGGTGCTGAAAGCGCAGCAATGGGGACATTTCAGATCTTCAAAGAGGACCATCTCTATTTTAGCATCTGCTTTTCCTAGAGTAGGAAAACCCTTTGTATTTAAGTGGATCTGGTCAGGCATTTTCAATAGGTGGAATATCACTCCCCCCAAAAATAGAAACAGGGCAGCGCCTGCCGTAGCGAGAACTAGGATTTTTCTTTTCTCCATAAGCCCCACATACTAAAAAGCCCATTAAGTGTAAATTATCTTAGAAAAATTCGAGGCTGAGCTCAAGAAGGAGGAAGAGTAAGAGGATGGAGAGGAGAGGTTTGCCCCCGGGGAGCTGGAGAGGGCTTGTGTGCTGGCTATGGCGGTAGCGGGCCACCCAGACCATTAATATAGGCAGCAGGCCCAGAAGAAGGGCGCAGCCGATCCCGCCTGCATAGATGAGAGCGGTAATGAAGAGATTCGGGTTGAGAAAAGCAATCGCTGCGGGCGGGACGAACGTGAGGAGGGCGAGGAAAAATTTCCGGATCCCCTTCTTAGGAAGGGTGAGCCCATCGGCAAGAAAGTCGAGGAGGCCTAACGTTACACCTAAGAATGAGGTGGTAATGGCAAAGAAAGCAAAAGCGCCGCCGATTGCAGTGATCGGGCCGTTCGGGATGTGGTATTTAAGCGGGGCTACAGCCGTTTGGCCTAAGTCTTTGGCTTGGCTTAAGCCAAACTCCCCTTCAACAGGAACGATCCCCAAAATCAGGAATTCCCAGAGAAGATAAATCAGGAAGGCAAGGGACGTCCCCGCTAATATTGCGATCCGAATCTGCCTTGCATCGCGGTGGAGGTAGCTAGTAAGGCTCGGGATAATTCCCTGGTAACTGAAAGAGGTGAAAATCACAGGGAGGGCAAAAAGAGATGCTCTCCAATTCGTCGATTCCAATTGGGAAAATTTCACATGAGGGAATCCCAAGGCAATGAACGCTAAGTAACTGACGATCAAGCCTGCCATTAAGAAAAGGTTGAGCCGGTCGACCATCCGTGCGGCCGCGTATACAAATGGGACCAATAAAAAAACAAAGATTAGCTCAGTAGACCAATGAGGGAGTTTGCCTCCTAGCCAATGGTTTAAAAGGCCGCTGCCGCCGGAGATATAAGCGACCGTGAGGCAGTAGAAGAGAAATAAGTAGAGGGCCCAAGCAAAATATTTACCCGGTTTTCCCAAATAAGCCGCCGCCATTGAGACGAGATTGGCGTCTGGGGGCAATTTCAAGCAAAGTTCCAGTAGGAGCAGCCCGGTGCAGCTCATGAAAGCCCAGCAGAGGAGATAGATGAAAAAAGCGGGCAAAAAGCCGCCTAAAGCAGTAACGACAGGAAGGGCCAGCATCCCTGCTCCAATCGATGTCCCTGCTACTAAAAGGGTTCCCCCAATGATCCTCTGTGAAAACATGGGAAATAGTGTAGAAGATCGGAAGCGGGAATGCAAACGAAAAAAACAGTTCACGTTGACTAAATACAAAGGATTTAATACCCTGGCAGGGTGTATATTGTGCAACCGAAGATTTACAAAGCTGACGAGCATCTGATCCCCCCCGACAAAATCGACCAGCATGCCTATTATGTCATTCAAAAATTGAGGCAGGCGGGCCATATCGCCTATCTCGTTGGCGGAGGAGTGCGCGATCTTCTCTTGAGCCAAAGGCCCAAAGATTTCGACGTCTCCACTTCGGCAAAACCAGAAGAAATCAGAGCCCTCTTCCGCAATGCAATACTCATTGGCCGAAGATTCCGGTTGGCCCATATCCGATTTGGAAAAAAAGTCATTGAAGTATCTACCTTCCGAGCAGGCGATACCGAATCGACCGATTTGATCCTGCGGGATAATGTTTGGGGAACGGAAGAGCAAGATGTGCTCAGGCGCGACTTTACGATCAATGGACTCTTCTACGATCCAGAACAACAAACTGTGATCGATTATGTAGATGGCTACCCAGATTTGGAAAAGAAGATTCTGCGAACCATTGGCCAGCCTGAAGTCCGTTTCAATCAAGATCCAGTCAGGATGATCCGGCTGATTAAATTCTGCGCCCGATATAATTTTGAAATCGAAAAGCCCACTTTCGAAGCGCTCCTCAGTTGCAAAGAAGAGATCGTAAAAAGCTCGTCTGCCCGGATCTTTGAAGAGCTCCTCAGGATGTTGGAATCAGGTTCATCGAAATCGTTTTTCCATCTTCTCAACCAATATGGGCTTTTGGTCCCCCTCTCTCCGACTCTCTCCCGTTATTTGAGCCAGCCAGGAGATAACTGCACCTTCCGCCTTCTAGCAGAAATCGACGATGAGATCAAAAAGAACCGAGAGACTCAGTTCGACCGCTCTCTTCTTTTAACTGCTCTCGTCTTTCCCCTCTTCGACGACCATATCCAAGATCGATCGAAGCAGCAAGAAAGGCCGCTTCACCTAGGCCAAATCGCCGAAGAGGCTCACCGTTCCATCGAACAGATTTTTAGCCCTTTCTTCAATATTCCGCGCCGGATGAAAGGGACGATGGCATTCCTCCTCACCGCCCAATACCGATTTCTTCCTCTCGATGGACGGCTCAACCGAAGGCCTAGAGTGCCGCGCGATCCCCTCTTCCCGCTTGCTCTCCACTTCCTCAAATTGCGAGCAGCTACCGATCCGAAACTCCACCCCCTTTATACCCTTTGGACCGAAGCTTCCTTCTCTTCCCACCAAGAAGGACCGCCCCCTGAAGGCGAATTCCCCCATCGGAGAAGAAGAAGACGCCGGAGAAGACGGCCCCATGAAACCTAACATCGCAGCGCTCCAAGCAGCCCCCGATGTGACCCTTTACCATTCAGGTCCTGCTCTCGATCATGGTCCTCTCCCCTCTTTTTTCTACTTCGCCCTTTCCGGTCCCGATAGCCTCACGCTCGATCCGTTCAATCAACCGGTCCAATTTCTACAGGGAAAGATGATCCGAGTCTTTTCGATGACGCTTCCTGGACATGAAGCCAATCTTCCCGCAACAGGAGCCCTTTCGATCTGGGCGAACGATTTTGAGAAAGGGATCGATCCGATCGGCCAATTTCTCGACAGCGCATCTATTGCTCTCGATTTTGCCATCCGGGAAAAATTTGTCGATCCAAGCCGGATCGCTGTTGGCGGCCTTTCTAGAGGAGGGCTGATAGCCGCCCATTTCGCCGCCCGCGCTGAAAAGATCAAGTTCCTTCTCGGTTTCGCCCCTGTTACGAAACTTCGCTACGTTAAGGAGTTCTCCCATATAAAAGAACACCCTTTAGTCACTAGCTACAATTTAGAAAATCTATCTGAATCCCTCGCAGAGCGGCACACCCGCCTCTACATTGGAAATTGCGATACTTTAGTCCGTACCCATTCGTGTTTCGATTTTGCCATGTCGCTTGTTGCCAAAGCGGAAGAAAAAAAGATCCGCTCCCCCCAAGTTGAACTCTTCATCACCCCTTCGATCGGACGGATGGGGCACGGCACACCGCCTGAGATCTTTCAGCAAGGCGCCGATTGGGTCTTTAAAGTTTTATCCAAGTGAGTTCATGTTTGTTGTGATAGAGGCGAAGGATGTTTCCTTTGCTCTCAAATTTCTGGATGATGGAAGGATCGGCTTTCCCCTGAAATTTCAGCGTGCAGATGAAACGGATATCGAGAGTTAGCCATTTTTCAAGCCAATGGAACAATTTCTCCGGATAGCAGACAAGATCGCTAAAAATCCAATCGAGCTTAGGAAGATCTTTTGGCTCTAACGAAAAGGCGTCCTTTTTTAGAAACGTATGGGGTTTTGTAAGAGCGAGAGGCGCTCGGTCGACAGCGATCACCTGCGCGCCGAGTTCTTGAAGCGCCCAGGTCCAACTGCCAGGACTTGCGCCGAGATCAAGACAAAGATCTCCCGGTTTAGGTTTGCAGCCGATTCTAGTAAATACCTCCCAAAGTTTCAGATAGGCGCGGCTCGGGGGGATTTTGGTCTCCTGGAAATAGACTTCTCCGTGCGCAAAAGGGCTAGAGCAATCGGGAGAGGCTAAAAGAGTTGTCTCATCGAGAAGCATCCAGGAGCCGAGAGGCGTTTTTGGCAGCTCAGCAGGGAATGGA
The DNA here is from genome assembly GCA_964477585.1 of uncultured bacterium. Taxonomy (GTDB): domain Bacteria; phylum Chlamydiota; class Chlamydiia; order Chlamydiales; family SM23-39; genus CAYZHU01. The sequence goes on along the minus strand of CAYZHU010000055.1, from coordinate 4,462 downwards.
AGCGGCTTCGGAGCAAAAAAGGGAAGCTGCTCTGAGATCAATTTTCCTTTCCGGATCAAATGGTAGGGATAAAAGGCCCAGAGTTTTTGGAGCAGGCGGAGTTTTTTGGCCCCATCGCTGAGAGAATGGAACGAGATGATTTGGGGATCGCGCCAAATATTTTGGGCCCAATGGACTTTCTGAGGAGCCCCTTCAGCTAAGATCAACCGGCCATATTGGGCCTGAATGCCGGTTAATTCTGCTTTGAGTTCCTCTTCTAACCCTTCTGGAGCTAGGTAGCCTGTTTGCAATATTCCCCCAAACAGAGCGCAGCTGCAACTGAAACATTCAGACTTTCAATGTGGCCGCTTCCTGGGATTTGGATTTTGTGAGAAGAGAGTTTGAGAAGAGACTTGCCGATCCCGCCGCTTTCCGAACCCAATACGAGGATCGATTTGGAAGGAAAACGGAATTGGAAGAGAGAGGTTCCTCCGTGAGAGGAGGTGGTGATGAGAGAAAATCCGAGGCTTTTCAGTTTTTCGAAGGTTTGGATCGGATTTGAAAGGGAGATTAAACGGACATGTTCGGCTCCTCCTTTTGCGATCCGGCAAGCGGAAGGAGAAAGGGAAGAGAGTTTTTCCCCTAGGACAAACGGGATCCCGAAATGGGCTGCGGTGCGGAGGATCGAGCCGATATTGTGGGGATTTTCGACCCCATCGAGATAGAGAAGGCACATCTTAGAGTTTTTTTTGGCCTGGCTGAATAGCTCTTCCACCGAGCCTAAAGAAGCCTCTTTGGCCAAGATACAGATTCCTTCATGGTGGACCGAGTCGGTCACTTTCTCCAGATCTTTTTCAGGAACGATATGGTAGGCCTTCTTCTCCTGGGCGCACCATTTCAAAACAGGTCCTAAAATTTTTACATGACGCGAATCAAGGTAAACGCGGATGATATCTTGCGGCCTCTTCTTCCAGAGGGCAAAACAAGCATGAAACCCGTAATATTTTAGCTCTTTCTTCATTCTGGGTAATAGAGTAGAATAGCTCTTCAATTTCTCCAAGAGAAAAGATATGGAAGCAGTTGATCTAAATCGTAATATTAAACAATTTCTTTTGCTAGGGATCTGCACCGTTACCTATGTAGGGGTGAGAGCCGTAACCTATTTTAACAAAAATGAGGGAGAAGATAAACTCGCCGATCTGGCTAAATACTTAATAGGAGCTATGGGCTTCTGGTCGGCTTTGGGAGTTTGGCTGTGTTGGCAGCCAAATCTTAACCCACCTGACCAAATCGAAGATCTGGTCAGAGCTGATGGTGTGGATGATCCCGACCTTATCGACCGACTAGTGGTAGTAATCGCGAATGCGAGGTTCTAATTTGTGATTGACCTGTTTGTCATTGCAGGAGAGGCGAGCGGCGATCTGCAAGGCTCCAAATTGATTCAGGAGCTGCTTAAGATCCACCCCTCTTTGCGGATTGGGGCTGTTGCAGGCCCTCGGATGCGAGCGCTCCCAATCCAGACCTTTTTCGAGATGGAATCGCTCCAGGTAATGGGATTCATAGACGTCTTTCTCGCCCTTCCGAAAATTTTGAAACAATTTTTTGCGATCCGAAACAAAATTTTAGAGCTTAATCCCAAGGTTGTCGTCTGTATTGATTATCCGGGCTTCAATTTGAGGCTTGAACGGTCTTTGAGAAAAAGAGGATACCGAGGGAAATTGGTCCACTATATCTGTCCTACTGTTTGGGCTTGGGGGAAAAAACGGATCCCTCTGATGGCCGAAAACCTCGATCTCCTCTTGACCCTTTTTCCTTTTGAGAAAGCGTGTTTTGCTAAGACGGATCTCCCAGTTGTCCATGTGGGCCATCCTCTCGTGAAGGAAATTGAAGAAAAGGAAGAAAAGAGGGAAAAGATCATCGCCATCTTCCCCGGAAGTAGAAAAAAAGAAATTGAACGGAACTTGCCGCTGCAGTGGAAGACGGCTAAAAAATTTAATGGCTATCGAGTTGTAGTTTCGATTGCCCATTCTGATCTCGAAGAGGAGATCCGAAAAATAGTAGGAGACGTAGAGTTCAGCCCGCCGGAAGAAAATTATCTTTTGATGAGGAAATGCTTTTTGGCGATAGCGACTTCCGGAACGGTGACGCTCGAGCTTGCCCTTCATGGGACCCCCACCGTTGTGACCTATGCGATCCGGCCTCTTGATTGTTGGATTGCACAAAAATTTTTAAAGATCGACCTCCCCTTTTATGCCTTGCCGAACATCGTTGCTGGCAAAGAGGTGTTTGCCGAGCTATTCGGGCCCCATTTGAATGAAGATCAATTATTGCTTGAAACAAAAAAGTTGATAGAGACCGATCTGCGTAAAAAATGTCTTGAGGGATGCAAGGAAATCCGAAAGGTCCTTGGGGAGAAACGGGCCAGCGAAGAGGCGGCGAGAGAAGTATGGAACCTATCTCAATAAAATTTTTCGTCGAGTTTTTGGATTATTTTGGCCGCTTTTCGACTTCAAAGCTTGGGGGGCCATATACTGTTGTCGATATTGCCCCCCAAGTCTTGAATCGAAAATCGGCTCAAAAGAACCGAAAAATCGACTGAAACTTTTTGTTGAGATGGGTTCCTGTAGATTTTTAACCCCGTTTTATGTAGATTAGATTGGAATTTGATGATGGAACAGTTCCAAATATTGATTGACCGGCTGAAAGGGGGGAAGATCCAAAAAATCGAGGGGAAGTTCGACCCTTTATTTTTAGAGATCGACGAGAAGGATTTGCGATTCCCCGCTCCTGTTGAGGTTCAAGGAGAAGTTTACTTGGCCGATGACGAGTTGATCCTCAGGTTGAAAGCGAAGACGAAAGCGCTTCTCCCGTGTGCGATTTGCAATCAGATGGTCGAGACGGAACTAAAAGTTGAAAATTTGACCCATGCGGAGCCGGTCTCTGAGATCCCTTCCCATGTGTTCGATTTTCGAGAACTTCTTCGGGAAGATCTCCTCATCGAATTACCTAAAGTTGTTGAATGTAATAAGGGCAAATGCCCGGAAAGAAGTGTAGTAGCGCCCTATTTGCGCCCGCAGGCTAGGGTGGAGAAAACCACCTACTTTCCCTTTGCCGATTTAGAAGATAAAGGAAGTTAAAATCATGGCAGTACCACGTAACCGCACCTCTAACGCGAGGAAAAATTCCCGCCGTTCGCACCATGCGAAAAAACCGAAAAATCTTTCTGGCTGTTCCAATTGCGGAAAGCTCCGTATGCCCCATCGGGTTTGTCCCTCTTGCGGCCATTACGGCAAACAAGTTGTAGAGAAGAGTGAAGGCTAAGCTCACCGTTGGAGTGGATGTTATGGGGAGCGATAATGCTCCTCACGATTTGTTGAAAGCCCTTGTTTCAACGCCGCTCCCCTCTTCTGCCCAATTGCTCATCATTGGGACTCCTGAACTTGAACCGCTCTCTCGACCTTTTCTTTTTGCTCCCGCACTAGAAGTGATCGAGATGGACGAGCCTCCTCTTGCCGCTCTTCGGCGAAAAAAACGCTCTTCCATCGCAATCGGGATGCGACTCCTGAAAGAAAAAAAGATCGACGCTTTCGTCTCCTCAGGCAATACTGGAGCGCTCGTCTCCAGCGCCAAAATGACCCTCTCCACTTTCCCCAAAATTTCAAGGCCTGCCCTCCTCACTTTAATGCCGACGAAAAAACATCCCGTGGCAGTCCTCGACGTGGGGGGAAACATCGCTGTGAAAGCCTCCAACCTCGTCCAATTCGCCCATTTGGGAACCGCCTATCAAAAAACGAGAGGAATCCCCCATCCAACAGTAGGACTCCTGAACATTGGCTCCGAGGCGCTCAAGGGGACATCGGAGCTTCGCCTAGCTTACCAAGAGCTCCAGAATACGCCCTCAATCCGCTTTGCAGGCAATATTGAAGGAAAATCGGTTTTTGATGGGGACGTTGACGTTTTGATCACAGATGGATTTACCGGCAATATTTTCTTAAAAACAGCCGAAGGGATCGCAAGTTTGATTTTGGACCGGATCCAGACCCATATTCCCGGAGCCGAAGGGTTCAAAGATCTCAAAAAACATCTTCACTACGCCGAATACCCGGGAGCCCTCCTGATCGGGGTCAAAGGGATTGTGATCAAGTGCCACGGCTACTCAACTCCGGCCGCTTTTGCGAGCGGAGTTCACGGCGCTATCGACCTCGCCTCCGAAAACTTCCTCTCCCATCTCCAATCAAACCTTGTTTTTTAGTCTTGCAATGTTGTATTCTTTTAGAAAAAAAATGGGTCTTCTATGCACGAAATTTTGCTGAACATCGAATCGAAAGAGATCCGCTACGCTTACTTAAGACACGGCCAGTTGCAAGACCTGATCTTCGACAGAAAGAAGTCGAGGCAGATCACAGGAAATATTTACAGGGGAAGAGTCACCAATATCCTCTTGAACATCCAGTCGGCTTTCATCGATATCAATGAAGGGGAA
>CAYZHU010000054.1:0-10120 GCA_964477585.1 uncultured bacterium | reverse complement strand
CCGCAATGAATCCTCGAGCTTTACATGAACATGTAGGACATCCTGGAAGAAGACCTCCTCCTATCACAGCGATTCATCAACCTTCTATTCCATTAAGAGAAGCTGCAGGGCCTATAACACCTTTTCCTGTAAGACCGCCAACACGCAATCCTGCTGTCTATTTTTCTCCCGAGAACTCAAATAGAGAAGCCAATCTCACGCTAGCCTCTCGCGTCCAGGCTGCAGCAAATGGAGCATTCCCACTACGAGAACTTGAGACTCCTCCACCTCTTCCGCCACGCACCTCGATTTCGAGGTTAACTTTTTTGAGAGAACATCCATGACGTGGATGATTTTTAGGATCGTGCTTAGAAAATGATCCATTGTTGGAAATGTGGGAAGATGGTGAGCGAAGTCCCGATCCAGATCGGATTCAGAGCCGTCTGTCCCCATTGCGGGATTGATCTGCACACGTGTAAAAATTGCCGATACTATTCCCCTGGCAAACCGAATGATTGCGCAGTCCCCGGGACAGAATACATTCGAGACCGCGAAGCCAATAATTTCTGCGAAGAATTTAAAGTCAAACTCCAACAGGAGCCGCAACGCTCGACAAAAAAAGTCTTTGGAGAAGATCTTCCCAAGAAAAAAGACTTTAACTCTCTATTCAAAGATGACGATAAATGAAATGGATCGTTCTTTTTTTGGCTTCTTTTTCCTTGTTCTCCATTACAAGACTTCCCGAAGAATTTACAGTCACGGAAAGATTTCTCTCTCTCCCTGCAACTTTTGATATCGAAACCGACTTAGAGCCTTTCGCTGTTGCAACAAAAAAAATCTTTTCTGCTGCCACTAGTTTTGATCTCAAAGATCTAGAAGGCCGGCTTCTCGCCACATCAGAATCTCGACTCCTGAGTTGGATCACAATTGCCCATGTGGCCGATCCAGATGGTCAAAAAATCGGCCTGCTCGAAGAAGAATATTTCAAGATTATTCCTTGGGCCGAATACCGGATCTTCGATGCCGATGATACCCTCAAAGCCGTTGCCAAGATGAATCTTTGGGGAACTGTCTTTAAAATTTACCATCCCGATGACCCAACTCATCTTTACGCTACCATCAGCCGCCCGCTCATCCGGATCTACAGAGATTGTTGGAAGGTTAAAATCCTCGATTACACGATTTTTGAGCAAAGGATCATCGATCCCCGCCTCCTCGTTATGCTCGCTGTCTACCAAACCAATTCAGACAACCGAAATCGCCTTAAAAAGGAAATTTTCGATCAATTCCGCCTCAATCAAGAAGACTTCGAAGGCAAACGCTAAGTCTCATAGAGCGATGTTAATTAAAGTTTTAATATATAATATATATTTTTTGTTCAATAGACTTTATCGTTTATTTTTATTATTATAATAATATGAAAATTGAAAATAAAATATCTAGACAATTGCTGTTCAAATTTTTAGGAACAGCCTCTTTTCCATTTAATAAAAGGCTCTCCCCTGACAGAGCTGTGGAAAGAGCCATTGTCAAACGGGCCTATTCAGCAAAAATTGAAGGGTGCCTGAATGACATAGAATTGCTTAGATCAGATTACTGGAACTGGCAGAGATTTTGGCCTGATGTAATCTCCAAATGCCGCACTGTCGAAGGACTTTATTCAGCGGTCTCCAATCGCCTGAGAAAAATCGAAAAAATCAAAGAAAAATTTCGCCCTTTTATCCAAGACTTAAAGCGAAACAACCCTTTCTATGAGCGGCTGGCGGAATGCGCATCGATCCTTTCAGATAAGGGCACGTATTACTTAGAAAATAGCTGCGTCCTTCCGATAAAAGATGGAGTAAGCGGATCTTACATTTTGACTGATCAAAAAGGGGAAGCAAAGTTTGTCATCAAGCCTATCGATGAAGAAGCAGGGTGCCTTCACAATCCAAAGGGTTATGCAACCCCTTTCAAAACCTCTCCTCTGCGCAGCCATTTTCTTCTTTACGATGCTTCTCGGGAGGTAGCCTCTTACCAAATCGCCCGTTGCATAGGTGTGGATTCGATCGCTCCAAAGACTATTTTAGCGATTGTCCAATCGGATCAGTTCCACGATCTGAGCGATGATGTATCTGTTTCGGAAAATTCGCGATTTAGAAAGAACTGCGGAGAGGCTACTAAAGAAAAACTCTGCTCCGTGCAAGAATATATTCCCAACTCGAAAACGCTCACTGAAGTGCTCCAAGAATTACAAGCGGCCGGCCTTTCTGATGAAGAGATCTCTAAGCGCTTTGATCCAGATGATTTTGAAGATGCGAATCTATTCCTCTGGGCTACCTATGAAACCGATGGACATTCAGGCAATTTTCTAGTTTATGTGAAAGGGATCGACTCAATCGGGAATGAAATATTCGGTTTGAAAAAAATCGACAATGGATACGCCCTTCCTGAAAAAAATCAACAGTTTCGAAACCATTTGAAATATATGCCCAATGCTAAATTTCCCCTTTCTGATCGGACAAAGGCGAAAATTGAAGCGATCGATACAGAAGCCCTTGCCGATCAAATGCGGGCCTACGGTTTAGAAAGCGCCATCCCTGCGATGAGAGAGAGGATTTCTCTTTTAAAAGACTGCGCAAAAAATCCTGGGATTACAATCAAGGAACTCAATACACTAATAGAAAGGGCGAAAAAATGAAGCATCTCTTAATCGCTGCAGCGCTCGTAGCATCTTCTGGAGATTTTATGAAACTTGTCAATACCCAAACTGGCTATGTTGTCGTCGAGTTCCAAGAGGGAAAGGCGAAATTCAACGATCGGTTTTTAGAAGCCGAAATGAAAGAAACAGGAATCTTCATCCCTCCCATTTCCGCAAAAGATTTTGGCGGCAAAGAGGTGATCTATCTCGAGGATCCACTCTTTGAAAAAGCATTCCGTGAGATCTACTGCCCCCTCTCAATTGCAAATTCGATCTACCAATGGCAAAAATAATCTTGCCTTTCTGACTCTATTTTCATAGGATCCTCATTTGGAGGATCTTTCTATTATGCTGGATCATATCTGGGACGTATTTCTAGAAAATTCCATTGCGCTATTCATACCGATTGTCTGCTCTTACTATGCTCTGACAGAGAATATTTTTCTCAATGTCTCAAGAGAAAATGCAAGCGGATTGGAATGGGTTGGAAATGAAATCCTCACCCCATTTCAATACATTTGCGCGGGGAAAATTGCCAAAGACAATGGAGATGGGACTTGGGAATTCGAAATGCGGTTCCAGTACGACCGGGATCTCTGGATCAAGGCGGTCGTTTACGTCCCGCTGCTTCCACCCAGCGTCATTTTAGGAAGCGCTATCAAACTAGTCAGTTTCTTAAGCGAAAAGACGAGAAATAGCTACGCCTCGCTCATCGATTTTTATAATTCAAAAACAATCCATCTGAATACCGATCTCTATCAGTCTCTTGGGATTCAAACAGAAGAAGAATCGTTCTATCTACCTGAAGGATATTCGAGGCGTCCAGGGGATGAAGAACATTTACACATAGAAAAGAAGGCGTTAGAAGATATCGCAAATGCGCTCAACGAAGCAGGAATTGCCTGGTGGGTCGATTGCGGGACCTGTCTCGGGACCCACCGCTACGGTGGGGTGATTCCATGGGATGCCGATCTCGATATCGCTGTCCTCCTCCCCGATTTTGACAATGTGCGAAGAACTCTTTCTAGGCTAGACCAAAGAAAATATATTGTACAAGATTGGTCCAGCCGCGCAACTCCTAATAGTTATATCAAAGTATTCATCCGCGAAAGTGGGACCTTGATCGACATTTACCACTTTGCCATCGACTCGCAAGCCAAAGAACTTCGGTATATCCTCTCTTTAGAATCCAATATGTTTTTCCCAGAAAGATGGAAAATCCGCGAACGGCGGTTCACGGCTCCGGTCGCATTTGAGACAGTCTTCCCGCTCAAAAAATCTCTTTTTGATGGGGTCGTCGTGAACATACCTCAAAATCCTGAAAAATATCTCCAAAGATACTACGGGGAAAATCTCGCTCCTGCCAAGATCTACGATCCGCTCACTGGCCTCTACGAAAAAGATCTCAGCCACCCTTATTGGGAAAGAGCCTATGCACATTAAAATGTAGATCGTGTATAGTATCTCCCATGTTTCAGAAAAAAGCATTGACCGGCTGGATGATTGCATTGATCAACGTCTGCGCCATCTGCAATATAAAAAATTTTCCTTTGCTTGCCGAATATGGCCTTGCGGTTGTTTTTTTTCTCGCTCTATCGGCCCTCTTTTTTTTCATTCCCGTCGCATTGGTCTCATCGGAACTGGCGTCAGGATGGCCTGAAAGGGGAGTCTACACCTGGGTGAAAACCGCCTTGGGAGATAGATGGGGATTTTTAGCCATCTGGCTAGAATGGATCGAGAATGTGATCTGGTATCCGACTGTCCTCTCTTTCATCGTGGCCACGTTTGCCTACATCTTCAACCCTGAGCTTGCGAGCAACAAAACTTATGTGATGATCTCCATCTTGGTCACATTTTGGTCAGTCACCTTCCTCAATTTTTTGGGGATGCGTTTTTCTGGCTGGTTTAGCTCCATCTCGGCCCTTTTGGGGACGATGATCCCGATCGGCCTCATCATTGTATTGGGAGCCGCCTGGATCATCCAGGGAAATCCAATCCAGATCACTTTTAGCTGGAAGAACCTGTTCCCCGATCTCGCCTCCATGAACCAGTTAGTTCTCCTTTCCGGTATTCTCCTTGGTCTAGCTGGGATGGAGATGTCGGCAGTCCATGCGAAAGATGTCCGGGATCCAAAGCGGGATTATCCGAAGGGGATTTTCCTCTCCGCCGCGTTGATCCTCCTCTTTTCCACTTTAGGGTCGCTCGCCATCGCTGCAATCGTTCCCGTTAAGGAAATCCAGTTGGCCTCAGGAGGAATGGAAGCGTTCCGTTATCTTTTAAAGGCATTCAACCTTTCGTGGGCGCTCCCTTTCATCGCTGCAGTCACTACCTTTGGCGCGATGGGGATGATGAGCACCTGGATTGTGGGGCCTAGCCGCGGAATCTTGGCCTCAGCTCAAGATGGGGACTTCCCTCCCCTCTTCCAAAAAGTCAATCGCTATAATATGCCGACCCCGATCCTAATTGCCCAGGCAATCATTGTGACTGTCCTCTCCCTTATTTTTCTCTTCATGCCTTCGGTCAATAGTTCCTATTGGGCTTTGATCGCTCTCGCCTCAATTCTCTACATGATTATGTATGTGATGATGTTTATCTCTGCCATTGTCCTTCGCTACACCCATCCTCAAGTCGACCGGGTTTATAAAATTCCGTTTGGCAATTTCGGCATATGGGTTGTATCGCTCTTTGGGATTTTTGGATCCTCGTTCGGGTTCGTAATCGGATTTTTCCCTCCTGATCAGGTCGACACGGGAAATCTCCTTCTTCTCGAGTGTTTTTTGATTGGCGGCTGTCTCTTTTTCTGCATTGCGCCGCTTCTCATTTACGCTTGCCGCAAGCCACACTGGCGAAAATAAAAGCGATCCGTGTAAAATCATTTTCTTATGGATTCCTGGGAAAGCTCTGAAAAGTGGTACACCCAATGCGTGGGTGAAAAGGGGCACTATTACCACCAAGCAATCGTGCTTCCTTCAAGCTTAAAATTATTGGGTTTGAAGGGATCTGGCTCTCTCTTGGATCTCGGTTGCGGGCAAGGGGTGCTAGCCCGACATTTACCGGATGCACTCGATTACGTAGGGATCGATCTATCAGATGGGTTGATCCAATCGGCAAAAAAACTGACCAAAAAAAAGAACGCCCAATTTTTCACAGCTGATGCATGCGGGGAGCTCCCTTTAGAAAAAACTGATTTTGATTGGGGATGTTTGATCCTCTGCTTGCAAAATATGGAAAATGGGGAAGGGGCGATTGAAAATGGGAGAAAACATCTGAAAAAAGGGGGGAAATTCCTAATCGTCTTGAACCATCCCTGCTTCCGGATTCCACGCCAAAGCCATTGGGAAATTGATGAAAAGGCGAAGCTGCAGTATCGAAGGATGAACCTCTACATGAGCGAGATGAAAATCCCCATCCAGATGAATCCAGGCCAAGGGGAAAAATCGGCTCTCACCTATTCCTATCATCACCCCATTTCGGTCTATACAAACTGGCTTGGACAAAAAAAGTTCAAAATCCTTGCAATCGAAGAATGGATATCGGATAAAAAAAGCGAAGGCGCAAAAGCAAAGATGGAAGATCGCTCCCGTAAAGAATTCCCTCTGTTTTTAGCGATTTTAGCGGAGAGGTGCTGAATGTGCGGCATATTTGGATATATAGGGGATGAAGATCCTTTGGAAAAATGCATAGCCGGATTGGAGCATCTCGAATATCGGGGTTACGATTCGACAGGGATTGCGGGGATCTGCAAAGGAAAAATCGTCGTCTGCAAAGAGGCCGGCAAGCTCTCTCGTCTGAAAGAAAAGCTCAACTTGAACGGGTTAGAAATCGCGATCGGCCATACCAGATGGGCCACCCACGGAAAGGTAAATCAAGTGAACGCCCATCCCCATCTCGATACAAAAGGGGATATCGCTTTGATCCATAATGGGATCATCGAAAATTACGACATCTTGAAAAATGAGCTCATCGATCAAGGGGTAAAATTCGTTTCTGAAACCGATTCTGAGGTGATCGTGCAATTGATTGCGCGTGAATATCTGGGAGATCTCATCGAAGCGGTCCATAAAGTGGTTGATTATCTGAAAGGGATTTTCGCAATCGCGGTGATCCATAAAGATCACCCAAATTTAATCGCCGCAGCGGCTCGCGAGTGCCCCCTTTCGGTAGGCTATACTGACGACCGGACAGAATCGATCCTCTCCTCCGACCCGAATGCCTTTTTAGGCTCTTCTGTCAATGTTCTATTCCTGCGCAATAACGAGATCGCCAAAATAGAAAAAGGGAAAGTGGAGGTGTTCGATTCGAAGCGCCGCCCCATCGCGAAAAAACTGGAGCGGCTCGAAGGGGATTTTAACCGCCCGTCTAAAGATGGGTTTGAACACTTCATGCTGAAGGAAATCTACGAGCAGCCCTCGACGATCCAAAAGGCGATTTTGGGGAGGTTCGAAGAGGGAAATGTACTCTTTGAATCGTTTCCCTTCACCAATAAAGAGCTCAAAGAAAAAACGCAAGTTTGGTTCGTCGGCTGCGGCACCTCTTCCCATGCTGGGCAAATCGCCTCTCTTCTATTGGAAAATCTCGCGAAGATGCAGGCCAGTTCCGAAATCGCCTCCGAAGTGCGCTACCGGATGTCGATCCTCTCCCCAAAAACCTTAATCGTCGCGATCAGCCAGTCAGGCGAGACAGCCGACACGATCTCCGCATTTCGGGAAGCGAAGAAGAGCGGCGCAAAAGTGCTGAGCATTTGCAACGTGAAAAATTCGACTCTCACTCGCGAGGCAGACGGCTGCATTCTACTGAAAGCGGGCCCAGAGATTAGCGTCTGCTCCACAAAGGCATTCACCTCCCAGATGGCCGTTTTAACTCTTTTGGCCCTTCACATGGCCCGCCTCAAAAGAAAAATGTCGGCAAAAGAGGCTATCCTATTCTTTGAAGAACTGAAACAAATCCCTGCCCAAGTCCAACAGGTGATCGACCAGGCTTCCCAGATTGAGAAAGTCGCCGAGAAATACAGTAAATACAACGACTTTTTCTTCATGGGAAGACGCTACATGTACCCTACCTGTTTGGAAGCGGCTCTAAAATTAAAAGAGATCTCCTACGTAAATGCAAATGCCTATCTCGGCGGCGAGCTCAAACATGGGCCAATCGCCCTCCTCGATTCCAATTTTCCGGTCGTTGCGTTCTGCGCCAATCGAGAGACTGAGGAAAAAATTGCAAGCAATCTCATGGAAGTCAAAGCGAGAGGGGCCCCCGTCCTCGCATTTGCCCCGACGACAATGAAAATCGACTCGAAGATGGCCGACGACATCATTTGGCTCCCTCCCACTCGAGATGAACTTGCCCCTTTTACCGCAATTGTCGCAGGACAGCTCCTCGCCTATTTCATCGCAAAAAAAAGAGGATGCGATATCGACCAGCCTCGCAATCTCGCGAAATCGGTGACAGTAGAATGAAATCGATCGAACAAAGAGACCTAGAAAAAAAATCCCTCATCGATAGCCGTTGGGCCTATCAAGGACGGGTTGTCAACTTGCGGCTCGATACCTTTCAATTTGGAGAGGAGACAAGAGTTCGAGAGATCATCCACCATGCTGGGGCGGTCGTCATCCTCCCGATCGATTCAAAAGGGAAAATTCTCCTCATCCAACAATGGAGAAGAGCTGTAAATGAGATCTTGATCGAACTTCCCGCCGGAACTTTGGAGCCCGGGGAAGAACCTCGCGCTACCGCTATCCGCGAACTGAGGGAAGAGACTGGGTTCGACGCCCGAAAATTAACCTCTTTAGGAGGATTTTTCAGCTGTCCCGGATTTTGCGATGAATATCTCCACCTCTTTGTCGCTGAAGATCTCCACCCCTCTCCCCTACCCCTGACGACGATGAAAAAATAGATCTCCTCCCCGTCACTCTATCCGATGCGCTCCATCTCATCGAAACCCATCAGATCCGGGATGCCAAAACGGTTGCAGGAATCCTCAAATACGCGGTCAAAAAAATATGAAAAGGCTCCTCTGGATTCTTCCAGCCCTGCTCCTCCTCCTTCTCCTTCCTTACACACCGCTTGGGAAGCCTCTCATTGAAAAGAGGCTGGGAGAAAAAATTGGAGGGAAAGTAACCATAGAAACTGCTCGCCTTTCCTGGCTCGGGCCACAAAAATTCCAAAATCTCCAATTCCAGACTCCCGATTTTTCTGGCCAGATAGGAGAACTTGCTATCAGCAGCCCACTTTGGGCTCTCTCGAAAGCTAAAGATGCGTCCATCCAAAATGGGACATTTGCAACTATAGAAAATATCCAGGGGCAAATCGCCGGTCATCAGGTGAACTTGACCGGAGTCTCTGAGACCGGCAAAATTTCAATTGTTGGGACCATTGCAGCAAAAGATGAGTTTGATCTCGCCTTCGATTTAACTAGTTTTCCCGTCCCAAACCGGTATGCCAGAGCATTAGGCGCCACCGTAGATTTATCGGGCAGCGCCAATCTCAATAAAAAAGCCGGGTCGGCCAATATCCGCCTCTCTTCTCCCAATATCCAAACTGCGCTCCACGCTAATCTCAGTGAAAACTCGATTACCCTCCAACAACCCCTTCATGCCCAGCTTCTCCTCACTCCTGAGATGAGTCAAGAACTGCTCAGTGAAATCAATCCCCTCTTTTTAACCGGCGTCGTTGCAAAAAATCCCATCAACCTCACAATCGATTCGAACGGCTTCTTTTTCCCTCTCCCCTTTTCTATCGATAAATTCCAAGCGGCAGGGAGCCTCGATGTGGGACAAATCCTCTGTAAGACCGGCAAATCGCTCCGCTCTATCCTCTCTTTACTCAAAGCAGGGGCAGGCGAGACGATGGACGCCTGGTTTACTCCCCTTACTTTCCAGTTTCAAAACGGAAACGTCGCCACTGGCAGGATGGATGCGCTGCTCGCAGATACCATCCACATTTGCACCTGGGGCCGGATCAATCTTGTCCAAGATAAACTCCACATGTATCTGGGCCTTCCTGCAGACACTTTGAACCAATCGTTCGGCATCCAAGGGCTTTCGAGCAAATATGTCATGAAAATCCCGATCCGAGGCTCCACAAAAGATCCAGAGATCGAGACAGGCCCCGCTGCAGCCAAGATCACAGCGATGATCGCCTCTCAGCAGCTCCTTCTCAAGAAGAAAACCCCCATTGGAGGGCTCATCAACTCTTTTGCTACCATTAAAGAAGATAAAAGCGTCCCGCCCGCTAACCGCCCTTTCCCTTGGGAAAAGGGATTGTGAAAAAATGAGATTTTGACAGTCCCAAAGTGAAGGTATCCCATTCGTACATTAGATGAAATTGCAAAACATGCGATGATCGAGAAAGGATTTCTTCCCGACTTCTCCGAAGCTGTCGTCGAAGAAGTGGCAAAACTAAAAGAAGCCGCTTTGCCTAAGGACGCATCAGATCTTCGGGACTTGATGTGGATCTCGATCGATA
>CAYZHU010000053.1:0-10184 GCA_964477585.1 uncultured bacterium | reverse complement strand
AACCGAAGCTAGAGACTCTCGAAAAAATTTATAAAATCCTCGTAGTTAGAAAGAGCTGGGATCAGGCTATCGCAGTGGCAAATCTTATTCCGATGGAGGAAGCGCGAAAGTATGCTCTTCAATTTATCTCTGATCAGCAGAGAAAATAACTTTATTCAATGTTCTCGTGGGTGTAACTCCCACGTTTATAGGTTATTCTCTCCCAGCCATGGTTTTTCATGTAGCTGAAAATACGCCTCTCAAAAACATCCCCTCTGGGATAGTGGCCGCTATCTTCCCGAATCTCTCCGCAAATGGGTTTTCGGAAATCATCTCGTTTCACTAAAAATTGCTGATCGGAAAACCCTTCTTTTGAGATAAAAAAATTCCAGGTTTTCCGATACGATTCCTTTTCAGCTTCTTCCCAATTTTCATTCCAAACTAAATTGGCCACTTTAAATTGCGGATGTTTCTCCATTTTTTTGATTGCTTTATCGATCCACTGAATCTTTTTATCGAGCCGTGAATCTCCTGTCATGTAGAGAAGATAGTCGCTTTGGCAATGGTAAATCGCATTGAGAGGTCCCAGTGCATTGTAATAGATCCAATCAGAAGGGCCGGAGCGCCCCCATCCAAAAAAATCGAACAGGTCCCCTTTTGCGACAACGTAACGGGTCAGGATCCCCTCGTCGACTTTTTTTTGGGCCGCCCTTTTCACCGCTTCAAGGTCGTCCACATTGTTGATCACAAGGAGCTTTTCTGAAAATGGGAAGGAGTTGTTGCCGATTTGCCGGATCGAAAGATAATTGGGATCGAGCAGGATCGCCTTCCAGTCCCTTTCCCAGCAGCTCGTCGCAAAGGTAACAGTAGCCATAAAGGAACATGATATCATATGAGGCATTAACTCTCCGTGCGAGACCGAACCAAGTTTCCGTTCCCCGAAAAAATCAACGATGCTGTGAAATCTCATCCATATTCGAAAAAAGTACCGAAAAAGGATCCTGACCCGCTAAAATGTGGGAGCACTCGGAAATCCAAATTTTATGACAACACCGATGATGGCTCAATGGGAGGCTTGCAAAGAGCAGGCGAAGGATGCTCTTCTCTTTTTCCGTTTGGGCGATTTTTATGAAGCTTTTTACCAAGATGCCCAAACGATCTCGAAGGCAATCGGCCTCACCTTGACCGCAAGGCAAGGGACCCCTATGTGCGGCGTTCCTTATCACACTTCTGAATTGTATATCGATAAATTGATCGCGAAGGGATTTAAAATCGCGATCGCCGAACAAACCGAAGACCCGAAAGAAGCCAAGGGATTGGTCAGGAGAGAAATTGTCCGGACCGTCACGCCCGGCACAATTGTCAATTCACAGCTCCTCTCAGATAAAAAAAATAATTTCATCGCCTCGATCGCACAGCTCAATGCCTTTTACGGCTTAAGCGTCCTCGACGTGACCACAGGAGAACTCCGGGTCTTCGAATTTGAGGAATCGCAAGAGGTGCTGGATGAACTCTTCCGGTTAAGACCAGTCGAATTCATCATTCAGAAAGGGAAGACCGATCTTCTAAAAGAACTATCCCACTCCTTCCCATTTGTCGTGACAGAGAAAGAGAAGGTCGACCCAGCGGCTGCAGCCGAGATCGCCTCCCCCTACCGGATCGAGGGGCAAATGGCGGCCGCTTTAGCTGCCGGCTCGCTTCTGATCCATCTAAAAGAACTAGGGATCCCGCTAGACCACATCGCTCTCACCCGTTCAGAGAGCTTTTCCCAATCGATGTCTCTCGACCGCTCCACATTCAGGAATCTCGAACTAACCGAATCGATGGAAGGGGAAAACAGCAAACACACCCTGCTCGGGCTTTTGGATGAAACGGTAACTGCGATGGGAGGGAGGCTCCTTCGAAACTGGATCCGCCATCCCCTCCTCTCTTGCCCTGAGATCGAAAAGAGGCAAGAGATAGTCGCCTCATTCTTAGAAAAACGGCCCGAAGCTAGACAGTTTCGGGCCTCGCTAGAACTGGTGCGCGACTTAGAGCGGCTCATCATGAAGATCTCAGCCCGCTATGCCACTCCCCGCGATCTGCTCGGGCTGGGGATTTCCCTTGCTCAGATCCCGAAGATTCGGGATGCGCTTCTTCCCTTTCCTCTCTTGGAGCCGCCCCAACCTTTTCCAATTGGGGATAAAATCGTAAATTCTTTAAACGAATCTGCGCCGCTTAGAATAGGCGAGGGAGAAATTTTTAAAGATGGGTACCATCCGGAACTCGATCGGCTCCGGCAGTTGGGAAAAGAGTCGATGAGTTGGATCGCCCGCTACCAAGCGGCGCTCAGGGAGCAAACGGGAATCAAAAATCTAAAAGTGGGCTTTACCCGCGCCTTTGGCTATTACATCGAAGTGAGCCGCTCCCACACGGAAAAAATCCCCGAGACATTCTACCGGAGACAAACGCTTGTCAACGGAGAGAGATTCGTCACCGACGAATTGAAGCAGTTTGAATCGCAAGTGTTAACTGCGGAAGAGCGGGCAAAGGCCCTTGAAGCGGAATTATTCGAGCAGCTCCGGGCCGAGACGGCTATGTACGCCGCTTCGATTAACCAAGCAGCGAAGGGAATTGCCCGGATCGATGTTCTCCTCTCTTTGGCAAAAGTAGCTGAAGAGCAGAGATTTACCCGTCCTAAAGTCGATGATTCCGATGTTTTGGAAATTGTGGAAGGGCGCCACCCGATCATCGAAAAGGCGATCGGCCATGCCTCCTTCATCCCAAACGATACAAAGTTGGATCCGAATCAACAGCTCATGCTGATTACGGGGCCCAATATGGCAGGGAAATCCACTTACATACGGCAGGTTGCCTTGATTGCGATCCTGGCGCAAATTGGATCGTATGTGCCCGCTAAGGCAGCCCGAATCGGCCTCTTCGATAAGGTTTTTTCCCGGATAGGGGCAATCGATGATTTGGCCCGCGGGCAATCTACTTTCATGGTGGAGATGACCGAAACGGCCAATATCCTCAACAACGCCACTTCCCGCTCTCTCGTCCTCCTAGATGAAATCGGAAGAGGGACGAGCACCTACGATGGGATTTCAATTGCCTGGGCTGTTGCGGAATATCTCTTAACTGCCCTTCGGGCCAAAACGCTCTTTGCGACTCATTATTGGGAATTGACCAAGCTGGAAAAAGAATTTTCTCACGCCGCTAATTACCAAATCGCCGTGCAAGAGATTCCTGGGGGAATTGTTTTTCTCCGGAAAATCATCAAAGGCGGGACCGATAAAAGTTACGGGATCCATGTCGCAAAATTGGCCGGCCTCCCCTACCCCGTGATCAAGAGAGCAGAAGAAATGCTCTCTGAATTAGAAGCCAAGCGAGCAAAACGGAAAAAATGGGAGGAGCAGTTAAGTTTCGATGGCATTTGATCCCAAAACTTTGGCGCTTTATCCCGATCAGCCTGGTGTTTATCTCATGAAGGATCATGCCGGGGTGGTTTTGTATGTGGGGAAAGCTAAAAATTTAAGAATAAGACTGAAGCAGTACTTCAACAGGGCCGATGAGAGGGAGATGGTCCCCTATTTGACGGCGCAAGTGGAGGCGATCGATACGATCGTTGCGCTGACTGAAAAAGATGCCTTGATTTTAGAAAACAATCTCATCAAACGGCATCGGCCGAAATACAATGTGCTTCTCAAAGATGATAAGACTTTTGTCAGCCTTATTTTGACTAAACACCGCTGGCCGATGCTTAAACTAGTCCGATATAAAGGGAAACCAAAAGAAGAGGGAATCTACTTCGGTCCCTACACGAATGCGCTGGCGGCTCGGCAAACTTACGATCTCATTTCGAGACTGTTTCCTTTGAGGCAATGTTCCGATGAAGAGCTCGCAAGCAGGCAAAGGCCCTGCCTTCTCTATGATATCAAAAGATGCATCGCCCCTTGCGTGGAAAAATGTACGAAAGAGGAATATGAGAACCACGTGGAATCGGCGACTCGCCTCTTGAAAGGACAAGATAAAGAGGTGGTGCGGGAGCTGAAACGGGAAATGGAAGCTGCTTCCCATGCGCTTGAATTTGAAAAGGCCCAGTCGCTGCTCCAGATGATCCACCAGATCGAACATGTGACTCAGGTGCAGCATGTCGATAACCCTGCGGCAAAAGATTGCGATGTGGTGGGGCTTTACCGAGAAGCCGATGCCGTCCTAATCTCCCTTCTTTTTTTCCGGGAAGGGAAAATCATTGGATCGGAACATTTTAGTTTCCACCTGATCGCCTCATCCGATGGGGAAATCCTCGAGTCTTTCCTATTGCAGCATTATAAAAATTTAACCTCATTTCCTTCCGAAATTTTCGTTCCTCTACAGCTTTCTCAAGGGGAGGCGCTGGAAGAGATCCTATCGGAGAGCGCTGGGAGAAGAGTCGCTATCTTTTGCCCGCAAAAAGGGAAAAAGAAAGATCTTGTGGAGATGGGCTATCGAAATGCAAAAGCCCTCTTTGTCCGTGAACAAGATGCGCGATCGCTTAAAGAAAAAATGCTTCTCGACTTGCAAGAGACGCTGCAGCTCACCCGCTATCCGAAGCGGATCGAATGTTTTGATACTTCGAATATTTCGGGAACCGATCCAGTGGCAAGCCTTGCCTGTTTTGTCAATGGGGAAAAGGAAAAATCGCGCACGCGTCTTTTCAAAATCAAAGGGGTGGAAAAAGCGGATGACTACACCTCGATGCGGCAAGTATTGCATCGACATTTCATAAAAGAAAAAGAGAAACAAGACTTCTGCGATCTCCTCATTGTCGATGGAGGAAAAGGGCATCTCAATCTTGCATTGGAGGTATTCCAAGAGCTTCAAATCGCATCGATCGATGTGATCGCGGTCTCGAAAGAAGAGGCGCGGCATGACAAGGGTCTTACCCAAGAAAAAGTCTATGTGCCCCATCGAAAAGACCCGATCCTGATCGATCCCCGCTCCCCTCTTCTTTTTTTACTCCAAAAAGTAAGGGATGAAGCGCACCGTTTAGCCATTGAATTCCATCGGAAAAGGCGCTCGAAGAGAACGCTTTCCAGTTCCTTGGACGAGCTTCCTGGAATTGGACCGATCAAGAAAAAAAGGCTTTTATCTAAATTTGGGAGCGTGAAAAGAATCAAAGAAGCGAGCCGCGAAGAATTGGAACAAATCAAAGGTCTGACAGCTGCCGATATTGCACTTATCTTACAATTAGGAAGAAAGGCTTAGAGTACCCAAATCGCTTTCGCAATAGAGTTTGCAGCTCTTTTTCCACCTGCGCAAAAAATTTCTCATCTTTTTCTGGGACAGCTACATAGAACTCCAACCGGGAACTTTGAGGAATCTCTACATCGATCAGGGTAATTTTTTTCGGAAATTGGGCTTGCAAACACTTTTCCACTGCAGCATGGATCAATCTCGCATCGATTTGACCCATCTTGATTCTCAAGTATCTCCCTCGGTTCAGAAGATAGAAGCAAAACCAGAGAAGGGCTGTCGCAATGAAAAACCCAAGGGCGATTTGATAGGATAGAGCGGCAATCTCCATTTGGATCTTCGGCCATGCGAGAAAGAAAAAGCCTCCTGTAAAGAAGGTCAAGAGGATCAAAAGATGCAGAGCCGATTGGAGCGCCTGTCGTGCAGTCATCAGAACGCCTCTTCCAACTCACTAGGGGCTTCACGAGAAGCTACAGGGGGAATTAAGTCTTTGAAAATCACATGGACAGAGGCTACATGGAGTCCTGTCCATTGGCTGATCTCTTCGGCCAGTTTGGATTGCACCTCTTCCGCCTTTTCGGGAATCGAAACTCCATAAGCAACATGGATTTCTACCCGTACTTCAACTGAATGTTTTTTTTGGTCTTGTTCCACGTAGATCCCTTTCACCCGGTCGAGATCCCGCCCTAAAAGACTATCGAAGAGATTTCCCTCAATGAGGCCAATCCCTTCAATTTTCGCCAAACATTGCAGAGCAATAGCCTGAAAGACCCTTGTCTCAATGTCTCTTACAAAAACGGTTTCAGGAAGTTCCAATTCTCTCGTATCCATATTTTTAAGTTGATTGTACATAGACATCCCCCAAAAAAGAGTAAGTATAGCAAAAATCCGATTTCCTGTATTATAACAGTATACGAAGGAATTCAAAAATGTATTCACCGTTCAGTTCCGCAGCCCTGATTGGGGGAGCGATTATGGGATTGCTTACCAGTTATATCGCCTACAGAAGAGGCCGGAACCTATATCTTTGGTTTGCCATCGGGTTTCTCTTTGGGATCTTTGGGGTTATGGGGATTTTCTTTGCCACCCGGAATAAGAAAAAAGAAATTCCAATTGCGTCCGAACCCGTTCCAGTTCCGCAACCTATAATTGTAGGACCTATAGATAAATTTTGGTATTATCTTGATCCCGCTCATGTCCAACAAGGTCCGATGAGCCACGACGCCCTCACCTCTGCCTGGCGCGAAGGGAAGATCACTCCCAATACCTATGTCTGGCACGAAGATCTCTCCGATTGGAAGCCCCTCCAAGAACTCGTCAAAACCATTTAAGAAAATAATTGCCATCTCTCCCTGAATCGATTATTAGGGAAATTTATGGATCATCCTATTTTTAAACGGGGCGGACTTAGAAACTTTATCCCCGTAGTATTTGCCTACACAATGGACCTTTTGGGATTCTCGATCGTCTTCCCGATCTTGGCCCCGCTCCTTTTAAATACCCATCTGCATTTCTTTTCCTCAACTACTTCAGAAATTACCCGCACCACTTTCCTCGGCCTCCTCTTTGCCGTATTTGGATTTGCGCAACTGATCGCAGCTCCTCTGATCGGGACCGCAGCAGACAGATGGGGGCGAAAAGCTCTCTTTCTCTTTTCAATTGGGATCAGCACGATAGGTTACGGTCTCATGTGCCTTGGTGTCTATTGGGAGAGCCTCTCCCTCTTGGTACTGGGGAGGGTCATTACAGGTTTTTCCTCGGGCAACATCAGCATCGCGCAATCGGCTACAGCCGATATGACCGACCCAGAAGATCGGGGAAAAGCGTTTAGCTGGCTCATGGGGATCGGCTCAGTGGGCTTTATCGGAGGGCCCGTGATAGGAGGAATACTCGCCTCCACGCCTATTTTTTCTGGAGGGGCAGCATTTCTTTTCGCAGCATTGGCTGCGCTCCTCAATTTTCTCGTGATCTGGTTTTTCTTCCATGAGACTTGGAAAAAAACCACCATTCTTCATGAACACAGCTATTGGGATGCTTTAAAAGATATCGGGCTCCTCTTCAAACAAAAAGAAATCGCTTACTTTCTCACCTCGTTTCTCTTTCTCTTGCTCGGCTGGGGATTTTTTCTCACCTTCTCCCCTACCTATTTCACCCAACGGTTCTCTTGGGGTCCCGAGCAGATCGGCAATCTTTTTGCCTACATGACCCTATTTTGGTTTATCGGATCGACTTTCATCAATCCAGCTTTGCTCAAAAGATTTCCGACCGAGAAGATCATCCGTTTCACGCTCCCCGTCGCAGCTATCGGCATTGCCCTTCTTCTCGTCCCCCAAACCCCCTGGCCTATTTGGATTGTTTCCGCCGTGGTCCCGATCAGCGGCTCTTGCGCTTGGATCGATCTCACCACCCTCATCTCCACCCATTCCCGTCCTGAAATTCAAGGAAGGGCTCTTGGAGTGACCGCCTCTCTCTGGTCGATCGCGCAGACTATCTCCCCTCTTGCCGCAGGCCCCCTCGCCGGCCTCAATGAACACTTCCCCTTGATCCTAGGCTCCTCCCTGGTCTTCCTAGCAGCGCTCCTCTTCTTCCTCACCGCAAAAAGAAGCCGATTCTAATATTTTTTACTATTAATTAAAAAAAAATATTTAAATATAATTTTAATTACTTTTGATTTATAATATGTACAAAAAAACAGGAATTACAAATGAACGCTATAGATTATTCTGTAATAAGACCCGCTTCAGAACTATTACCCCCCAATTCAGCGCCTCCAGAATGCTCGATCTGCCGTGACTCTGAAACTAATGAAACCGATCGAAAAACATATTGCGTCCGCAATCAAATGGTAGGCCATCTAGCTTATAGTAGTGGGGCATCTCACTTTTTTCATCTACATTGCATCGAAAAATTCCACGGACCTACAATCTTCGGAACTACAACTAGACAGGACTGCCCAGAATGTCGAGCCGAACTAGATCTTCCGAGCTTCGACCATAACAGATCTTTTTTAGACAGAGGATGGCTGCAAATAAAAAAGGGTTGGCTGGAAACTAAAAGGGCAACCCAAAATGTAGCTCAAACTATATTTCATGGAATTTTCGCGACAGAAGCTGTTTATATCCTTCAACGTGTTCTTCCGACTAGAGTCCAATTTTTCCAGTTAGATTATTTTCTTTACCCTTTCCTAAATCTAGGTCTTTTAGGTTTATCAGAAGCGCTTGTGAATCGAAACCTAGTTGCAACAGCGGTCGCTGCGATAGCTATGGAAAGATTGCATTCTCTTTTTGCAGATACCCCGATTCCAAATACAGCTGATCTGTTAGATTATCCTTTTACACAGTTAGTGGCTCGCATTGTGGCTTGGTATCCTACTATTTTGGCTTCCCCAGCTCTGGCTAACTATGCAAAAGGTATCTTACGCAACGGCATTCCTGTCGGTTCACAAAATACTGCGCGTGTTGAATTAGAAAACACTCCCCCAACTTTACTAGATGCGCAAAGAGATGCGAATATTATTGTAAATGTAAGCATTCCATCTAATCTTTTTCTTTGGTTTCTCTCTGAATATCGGAATGCCGGCAATATTGCTGAAGACCTGTTGGATAACATTTCTTCTGTTATAGCGGACAGATTACTTTTGCCGTAATCCTCTACAACCTTTCCCTAAATTTAATTAGGCACCCAAGAGAAAGCCTATGAGTGCCCTAAGATAAGATCGATTACCAGCTTGCCTTGACAATGCCGGGGATCAGACCCTGGTTTGCCATCTCGCGGAAGCAAAGGCGGGAAAGCTTGAATTTGCGAAGAAACCCACGCGATCTGCCTGTAAATTGGCATCGATTGCGGAGCCGGACTTTGGAAGAATTTTTTGGCATCTTGTTGAGCGCATCGACTGCCGCAAGCCGCTCTTCGGTCGTCTTGTTCATGTCGAGAATGGTCTCTTTTAGCTCTTTTCGCTTATCAAATTTTAATTTAACAAGTCTTTGTCGTTTTTTCTCTTTTGCTATTGAAGATTTTTTTGCCATTTTCCTTTAACCTATTTCTTACGTGCAGGCCCTTTTTGGCGCTGCTTCCGGTTGGGGTCTTTTTTGTTGATTACATATACTCGGCCACGGCGGCGAACCACGATGTCGCCCTTCGAGGCATCGGCTTTTATAGAAGCTCCGCATTTCATGAAAGTATCCTCTTCGTTAAAGCCTAAACTTATACTAGATGGGCCCATTTGATTTCAAGCACAGAATTCGATTCCCATTTTCTCCCCGTTTTGCTACATTCTTAGCCAAAAACCATTTTGAAAGGTGAAAAATGAAACGCACATACCAACCGAGCAAGATCCGAAGAAAAAAGACTATCGGCTTTAGAGCCAGAATGAAAACCGCCTCTGGGCGAAAAGTGATCAACCGGCGCAGAAGGGCGGGCCGGAAAACCCTCTCCGCATGAAATTCCCCAAGAGCGCCAGGCTCCTGAAACGGGGGGAATTCCTCCGGATGGGAAAAGGGCAAAGAAGGGTCGGGAGTTTGTTCTGCGTCGATTGCAGGCCTGCTGGAAAGGCGCGGTTAGGAATTACCGCTTCCTCCCGCTATGGAGATGCCCATGAGAGAAACCGGTTCAAACGGCTAGTCCGGGAAGCGTTCCGGATAAACCAGCATCTCCTCCCTAAATTTGAATTGAATGTCACCCCCAGGCAACATGCCAAAGGGGCCACTTACGGCCAGATTCTAGATGAATTACTCAAAATCGTTAAATAAAGAGCAGGAGAAAGCTGTCCGGACTGTGGATGGCCGAGTCTTGGTCCTCGCCGGAGCTGGCAGCGGGAAAACAGGGGTCATCGTCCACCGGATCGCCCACCTGATCCGGGAGAAGCAAGTAGCTCCCCAAGCGATTCTGGGGCTTACCTTCACAAATAAAGCGGCGGCCGAAATGCGCCACCGGGTCGAGGCGATGATCGGCCTGGAAAAGGCCAAACTGGTGACCCTTTCCACATTCCA
>CAYZHU010000052.1:0-10207 GCA_964477585.1 uncultured bacterium | reverse complement strand
CTGGGTCTGGGAAGGGCACCTTGGGCAAATTCCTCAGCAGCGCGGGGAACCATTTTCACCTATCCTCTGGCGATATTTTCCGGAGCCTTTCACCCGAATCGCCTGCTGGGAAGCTCTATCACAATAATGCGAGCAAGGGGCTTCTTCTACCCGATGAGGTGACGATTCAGATCTGGCACCATTATGTCCATGGGCTGATCGCCACCAACCGATATTTCCCTTCGGAGCAGCTCCTTCTTCTCGATGGGATCCCCCGGACCCTCCATCAAGCCGACCTTCTGGAAAGGCACATCAAAATCGAGCGAGTCATAGTGCTCGAAATTGGGGATATCGACATCCTGATCAAGAGGCTTCAAAGGCGGGCGATTATAGAGAAGCGGACAGACGACATGGACTCTGGGGTACTTCGGACGCGGATGGAGGTATACCAGCGGGACACGGCCAAGCTTTTGCAGCACTATCCCTCAAAGCTACTTTCCCGCTTTGACGCCGACCAAAAGCCGCTCGAGGTACTTCGCGATGTGCTTGTCGGCCTCTCCCAGATCCTCTCCACATAAAAAAAAAGACCCTGCTTTTGGCAGGGCCTTCATTCTCACAAGTCCCGAAGACTTGTATTATTCTTCTAAATTACGATCATCAAGATCAGCAATACTTACTACAGACTCATTATCCGCATTATCTGAAGAAGCCATCACTGGCGATTCAGGTCTCGCAGACTCTACAGCTGGAGCATCAGAAGCTGCAACTACTGGACTCGCTGGCTCAGCTGACACTGGTGATAGGCTAGGAGCGCTTTCTACGCTGCTAGATGGCGATGATGCAGATGAAGCGCTAGGAGCTTTAGGTGGCACTGCTTTATTGTATGCCTCCAACACATCATTAAGAAGAACTTCGAGCGTTTCCACTCCACTCTTAATTTCTGCCTGTTTGTCTTGAGCAAAAGAATCTTCTTTATCTGCTCCATGAGCTGCAGCAAAGTCACTCAAACTCGTAATCATGAGATTGAATTCACTTACAGTTTGTTCTAATTCAATTTCTTTTAACCTATTCTTTTCATTAATCAGATTAAGCTGTGTTGCTAGTTCTCCACTTCTTTGAAGTTTTTCTATAACTTCTGAAGTTTGACTTGCAAGTTCTGAAGTAATCGTATTTTTCAAGGCCTCATTCACTACACGAATATCAAGATCTTCGACTAACCTTTCAGCGGCTTCCCTGATCGCGACGTAATCTCTAACCGTTATTTCTCTCGGTTCAGAATACTTGATATCGAGGACGATCGTTCCATCTTTTCCATCTGAAACTGTATGCAGAGCCAAAGAACTACACGTTCCATCTGTAAAGAGCGGCACTTTAACATTTAAGTTCTCTCTACCAACTGCTGCTTTCTCCTTACGGATTAGCGCTCCTTTTGCCACAGACAGATTGTATCCTTCGATCTGTGCTGACAATTGAGCACCTGCCGTCTTGAATGCTTCTACCTGAGTATTAAATGCTGCGTAGAGCTCTTCTTGCTTTTGCTTTCTAGCTTTTTTCCGCTCCGCCGCATTAGTCCTCCATGCAACAAACATACTTCTACTCAATGCGATATTTTCAGCCGCTTCTTTCTCTGCCTCATTTACAACTGTATTTACTAAGTCTGTTAGAATAGATCCTACTTGTTCAGTCACACGAATTTCTTCTGCTTCAGCTTCTTCTGCCGCTTGTTTGGCTGCAAGTTCTACTGCAGCTTGTTTCATTTGAGCATCTAATTGCTTGGCTGCATGATGGTCATTGATACTATCTCGAACTTTTGTTTCGAACTGTTCTCTAACATAGAGGGCTCCTTTATTATTAAGCTCTTCGATTAGATTCAATGCAAGCAGAGGTTGCTGCTCGGTGTCATTCTCTACTTGTTTCAAGACGTATGCAACAGTAGATTGAACAAGAGCATTTTCGATTATTTTTACTAGTTGGTCATGATGATGGTCTCTTTCTGCGTCGTTTAGTTTGAATACATTAATATTCTGTATTAAATCTCCTCTAATGTAAGTATAGATGTCTGAAGGATTCTCTTCTCCATTTGCTGTTCCAAACTTATCCAAGGCAACATCCTGTATGAGACCAAAGAAGACTTGTATAATAGCAGTTCTAATTAACTCAGCATCTTCTGCTTTAAGAAGCCGAATGCCTGATGAGTCCAATATAGTTCTCACCTTCGCCATTACTTTGTTTATAGCTAATTCAATAGTCTCTTTCGCAGGGTCTTGTGATAGGAAGTCCGCTGCAAATTCATCCGTAATTTTCGCTATCAGTGCATCGACAAAAGCTGTATTGTTTTGCAATTCTCCTAAAATGCCTTCTTTGATCTTCTGATCCGCAACCAAAGGAGAGTTCAGTTTATTTAAGAACTGCTCCACTGCATGCATCGAAGTGAGATCTTTATCTTGAAGATCTTCAATTAAATTCTCTGTACTAATCTTACCGAACTCTTCAGCAAGTGAATTGTTGATCTCGGCTTGAGCAGTTTCATCGATGATCTGGAGTTTCTTTGCTTGTGACACTTTTGACATTACGTAGTTAGCAGCTTGAACTGCATCTGTTTTTACATAAGTCAGTAAGAAATCTTTTTTGAGCTTCTCAAGCAAAGCATCATGGAGTTCTTTTCGCTTCTCACTCTTTTCGACATGCTCTCGTACAGTCTTGGCGATAAAGCTATTTACTTCATTAACATCTACTTGTTGTTTCCCTACAAGTCTTGTGTCTCCTGCTAATGTACGAAGTTCATCAGTAAACAATTTATAGAGAGACAGGATTGCTTGAGTATTAGGAGCTTGCTTTGCATAATATGCTAGGGCTTCAGCAAGCTTATTTTCAACAGGCTCCCTGATTTCATCATTAACATCATGGGCATCTTTGTCGAAGGGTTTTGGCTTACCTCTATTTGCTCGACTAATAGTTTTATAGGCGTCAACAACTGTCTTTACATAGTGCTTGATTTCGGCTTCTACTTTTTTAACAAAATTTTCAGCCTTTTCTGCATCTGTTTTTGGAGCTATTAACCAATTTTGAGGAAGTGATGCTACAGTAATTTGGTTTGTTTTGGCAGCTGTGCCAATGTCTGCTGGCACTGAGCCTGATTCATCAGTCACTTTTGGATGCTTACGTATAGGAGTCTTACCTTTGATGTCTGGAAGACGATGTTTAGCAGCCGCTGGCACTGTAGCTACCGCAGAACCTGCTACAACAACAGAAGAAGAAACAGGCTCAGATCCTACTATAAATGCGACAGGCGCCGCTGAAGCACGTTTTTTGTCTGGGGAAGTGGGAAGGGCGCGACGACCTCTGTATCGGTCTTTGCTAGAGAGAAGAGAAGTAGAATTCTCAGGAGCTTCTGATGCCGCAGCCGGCTTAAGAGCCGCTGGACCACTGCGAACGGGAATAGGTGGACGGGGGAGAGGTCGAGTAGGTCGGCTAGCTGGTTCTGCTGATGCACCTCTAGATCTGCTAGTTTCTTCATCTTCTTCTGCTTCATCTTCTTCTGAAAGAGCAGATAAAGATGAACGGCGCTGAACTG
Source organism: uncultured bacterium (assembly GCA_964477585.1). GTDB lineage: Bacteria > Chlamydiota > Chlamydiia > Chlamydiales > SM23-39 > CAYZHU01. Next base: position 6,654 of record CAYZHU010000052.1, on the reverse strand, counting down.
GAGTCTGCGGTCTGGGATGAGCTTCACTTCTATCCCGTTCTTCGTCTGGAATAACTGCTGATGGACTACGTGGTGAAGTCTCCCTTGAAGCTGGAGCCTCAGCGGCTACTGCTAGATCGAGCTGAGGAACTTTTGATGCCGCAGAATCGGCTGCCTCTGGAGCTGATTCAGGACCAGGAACCACTGCCGCATCTGCTGAAGCAGGTTCTGGTTGATCGGTCTCAGAACCTGCAGAATCTTTTCTTGAAACTGTGTCAGTAATATTTTCAACTTTTCGATCTTGTCCGAAGACTTTATCGCTACGAATCCAAAATCCAAGTGGGAATGCTATCGTAGTAAACAGCCAGCCAATACCACAGAAAAACGAGCCCATTCCATAACCGAAACGAGCATACCATTTATTTTCACTGTCATTAGCTTCTTTCAAACATGCTGCAGCATCGTTGAAAAAAGAATCCCTTAATGAAGCCTTATCAAAGTGGAGTAAAAGTGGATTTCCAAGATAAGCTTCAGATTGAGATGATGCAGCTTCTGTTAGATCAACTACTGGTACTGTTTTTCCTGCACCTAATGCTAAAAGTCTCGCATCAACAGGTGCTGTTGCTAGCAGTTGTCCGGGGGTTACTGTGATCGCTGAGGGTTTAGGATCCTCAGGGATGAAATTACTGATTGAACCTGATTCTAAGCCTGATAATGGCATATAATTATCTCCGTAAAATATTATAACTTTATTATGTTTAAATTTATGAATATTTTACTAAAGCGGAACTATTAATTTCAACTGTAAACTAAGTTAAATTAAAGTCTTATATTAATATAATTTTAATTATTATGTATTTAAATTATTAAATTTTTTAATATGTACTAAAATTTAGTTCCGATTGATATATTAATCAATAAGAGATATAATTATAGTATAAATATTTTTAGCTAATATACTGTAATAAAACATGGGGAATACCATGGATAATAATAAAAAAATCGCAGCTTTAGAAAGCCTGGTCGACCATTTAAAGACCGAGCTTTCCTATGTCAACAATTTGATGATTGAGTGCGGCTTTCCGGAAGGGATCAAGACACTCAAGATGACCGCAGAAGAATTGATCAAGGAACAGCACGGGCTGGAAGAAAAAGCCACCCCCGAGTTCTAAGACATCTTGTCTTTTATCCAATATATGGGATAAACTCCCCATCAAGAAACCCGTTTGACTTGATGGCAAAGATAATTTTTGAAGACAATGAGGAAGAGGTCGATCTTCCCGATGACTCCCCGATCGCAGAAGCTTGCGAACAGGCGGGGGTCCCATTTGCTTGTACCGAAGGGGTCTGCGGCACCTGCGTGATCGAAGTGACCGAAGGGATGGAAAACCTCTCCGATTTCAACCAAGCAGAAGCCGATTTCCTCGGCGAATGCGACAAAGAAAGACTTGCCTGCCAGTGCAAGATCAAATGCGGCCGTGTTAAAATAAAATTTTAAAGGTTCCCCATGACAAAAGCAGCTATTACCCGAGACATGACGATTGAAGAAGTGTTTAAGCGCTTTCCTAACAAAGGGCAGAAGCTAGCCCAAGAGATGACCAACCGGGGTCTTCACTGCGTCGGCTGTTCTGCGTCGACTTGGGAGACGATCGAGGCGGGGATGCTCGGCCATGGGATGAGCGAAGAGGAGCTCGAAGATCTCCTTGCCAGCTTAAATAAAGTACTAGAAGAGAAAGAAGACCTTTCTGCCATTACCCTCACCCCAAAGGCTGCAAAAAAATTTCTTGAAATCCTCTCTGAAGAGGGAAAAGCGGGATGGGCTCTTCGATTTGGGGAGCGCGCAGCTGGCTGCAGCGGTTTCGAATATTTTCTTGATTATTCTGAGAAAGCGAAGCCTGGGGATCTGGTGCTAGAATCCGAGGGGATTCAGATTCATATTCATCACAAATCAACGGATCGGCTCATGGGGTGTGTGATCGACTACGTCGACGGCCTTCATGGCGCGGGGGTTAAGATCACCAACCCCAACGTCAAGGCCTCCTGCGGCTGCGGCAACTCCCACGGTTATTAAAATCTTCTCAGGTCTTACAGACAGCAATGGATCAGTTTAGCAACTGTTTTTAGGGTAGGATTTTTATTCCGGAGGCTATGATAAATTGTGGAACGGGATATTTCTTCTTCTTTAGCTAAACGCGATTTATTCAATGCGTTTACATGAATTGCAATGATTTCAGCAGCTCCTTCAGGATCATTATTTCTTAAGCATTCCCAAAAGGCTTGCGCGACTAATTTTTCATTAGTCAAAGTTTTGAAAGGGTCATGAGTTGATAAGTGAACACCTTTCTTAAGGCGATGAATCTTCTTCGGTATACTTCCTAAAAATCTTTTTCGCTTTCCTGATGTCTTTGTCTTGACCATTCTTATTTCCTCCTAAAAGTAACAAAATATTGTGTTTGGCGAGATGCGAATAATAAACCCTTCTTCCGTTGTCCCATTTTAGTTCTGAAATCTCTTCTGTCAGATCTTTATGAACTCCAAAATGCCCATCCTCAACTATATGTAAGAGACGGTCGTCAATTTGGAATTTAGATTTCAGGGGTTGTTCATCGTACCATTCCTCGAATTCTGGGGCTTTGATTAATTTATACATGAACTTGAGAAATTTTCTTTATTGTACAATATATTAGACATTTTTCGGAAGAGATTTTTGAAAAGTTAAGACTCTGATGGTTTTACCTCACGGCAGGCTTCTCATTTTTCGAAGAAAAATGAGAAGTTGGCGGAACACCCCGAAGGGGTGATGGATTTTTGTCTATTTTTGACCCAATTTAATATAAATATCCAAAAAAATTGGATATTTATATAGAATCAGGGTTATGCACCCGATATTGAAAAAGTTCCAGACTGCGTATGTGGAAGCCCAATGCTTGCTTCCTCTGCTAAGCGTCTACGCAAATCCGAGAGATTTTCTCGCCAGGCTTGTGAAAAAAGGGGATTTGATACGACTAAAGAACGGGTTTTTCCTGATCGCTGAGAAAGTGGAAAATAGCCCGGTCCCTTTTGAACAAATCGGGAATCTCCTCTACGGCCCTTCCTACATCAGCTTGGAATGGGCGCTCTCTTTCTATGGTTTCATCCCAGAAGCGGTCTATGTCGTCACCAGTGTGACCATCTGCCAATCTAAGACTTTCGAGACTCCGGTCGGCTCTTTCCACTATACCTTTCTCAATCAACGAAGATACCAAGTGGGACTAGATCAAAGGGAAAATGGGGCTGGCAAATATTTGATCGCTACCCCAGAAAAGGCGCTGGCGGATCTAGTGCACTTCAAGTCCAAACACTTAAAGAAAGAAGATCTATTGATCGATCTGATCGAAGGGAGGAGGATCGAAGAAGAGAATCTAAAAAATCTAAATCAAGAGCATCTAATCGAAATTGCAACGCATTACCGCTCCCAAGCAGTTCATGAATTGGTTAAGGCGGTGAAATCATTATGATTATCGATAAATTATTAACTCAGTACGAACCTATGAAAATCAAAGAACAGACAAAATTAAGAGAGATCTTGCAGCAAGTAGCTTTACTTGGATTAGAAAGACAAGGCTTTTTTGAAAAAGCTGCTTTCTACGGGGGAACTGCCCTTCGAATTCTTTATGGCCTCAATCGCTTTAGCGAAGATCTCGATTTTACTTTGCTGAAACCTGATCCTAAGTTCAATTTTAAACCTTATATCGAGGGCTTGGTAAAGGAACTTGCTACTTTTGGCTTTGAACTTGAAGCATCTGTCAAAGAGAAAAATATAGAGACAAGTGTGATTTCAGCATTCTTAAAAGCCAATACCTTAAAGATCTATTTGAATATTGGAGAACAAAAGAAAGGGCATCGGGATGAAAAAATCCAAATCAAAATTGAAGTAGATACCGATCCTCCACTTTCTTTTCGATTGGAAAATCGACTAGTTCTCAACCCAGTCTCTTTCAATGTAATGACACTTCATCCAAGCGACCTTTTTGCAGGAAAGATGCATGCGATTTTGTACCGGGGATGGAAAGGAAGAGTGAAGGGGCGAGATTGGTTCGATCTCATTTGGTACATGCAAAAGGGGATCCCTCTTGCCCTTTCCCATTTGGAGACCATCATGAAACAAGCGGGCCATTTGGAGAAAAAAGAGAAATTGAGCAAGAACCGACTTCTAGAATTCTTGCGAGCGAAAATCAAAGAAATCGATTGGGAAAATGCAAAATCCGATGTAGAGCCATTTGTAGCCGATACAGGTCAACTCAAGATCTGGTCTTCTCAATACTTTCTCCAAGCAATCGAACATCTAAAAGTCGATTAATAGTTCAAATATGAATGGGAGATTTGAAGAGAGAGAGGGCGGCTTCTTTGAGCGCTTCGCTCAAAGTGGGGTGAGCATGACAAGTGTCTGCAAGCTGGTCGGCGGTTGCACGAAGCTGAATAGCAAGAGTCGCTTCCGCGATTAACTCTGAAGCTGTGGGGCCGAGGATATGGATGCCTAAAAGGCGGTGTGTTGCACTCTCGGCAATCATCTTGACAAATCCTTCGTCGTCGCCAATGCATCGTGCGCGCGAGTTGGCCTTGAATGGGAACTGCGCTGTTTTATAATTGAGATTGCGGGCTTTCGCCTCTTCTTCGGTAAGGCCGACAGCTGCTACTTCGGGATGAGTATAAGCTACAGAGGGGATCGCCATGTAATTCACCGTGGGCCTATGGCCGGCAATGAGTTCCGCAACGGCTATCCCCTCTTCTTCCGCTTTGTGGGCGAGCATCGCCCCTTCGACAAGATCGCCGATCGCATAGATATTCGGCTGGGAAGTCCGAAAAGAAGCGTCGATCTGTACAAATCCTTTGGGATCTTTCTGGATGGAAAGAGATTCGAGGCCGAGATTCTCGCTGTAAGGCTTGCGGCCAACAGAAATAAGCACCACATCCCCCTCTAATTGCATCTCGCCAGATGGCCCCTGGACAGTGAGCTTAGTCTTGTTAGCTTGGGTCACTTTATGGGACAGGTGAAACACCATCCCTTGCGATGAGAGACTCTTTTGGAGACCTTTGGAAAGAGAAAGATCGAAGCCGGGGCAAATCCGGTCGAGAAATTCGATAAAGATTACCTCTGAGCCAAGACGGCTATAGACAGAGCCGAGCTCAACGCCGATGATCCCTGCGCCGACGATGAGGAGTTTTTTTGGGACAGAGGCGAGCGATAACGCGCCTGTCGAGGAGACGATTGTTTTCTCATCGAAGGGCAAAAAGGGAAGCGGAACTGGCTCCGAACCGGTCGCAAGAATGATATTTTCCGCTTGTATAATCTCTTTTCCCACTTCAATCTCATGGGGGCTCTTCAATTTTCCATGTCCCTGGATCCAATCGACTTTATTTTTCTTAAAGAGCCCCTCGATCCCCTTCGTAAACCCTTGGACGATCTTTTCTTTCCTTCCCATTAATTTTGCAAAATCGTAGCTGATTCCCTTTGCAATAATCCCCTCTTCTCTTTGAATTTTCCAAAAGATTTCAGAGGAATGGAGAAGCGCTTTGGAGGGGATGCAGCCGACGTTCAGACAAGTGCCCCCGAGGGTCTTATTTTTTTCAATGCAGGCGGTCTTGAGACCGAGCTGCGCTGCGCGGATTGCCGCTACATAACCGCCAGGTCCCGATCCAATCACAACGACGTCGTATTTCATAAATCCAAAAGCAATCTAGCTGGTTCTTCGAGATTCTTCTTGATGTGCATCAAGAATTGGACCGCCTCTTTCCCATCGACGATCCGGTGATCGTAGCTGAGGGCGATGTACATCATCGGCCGGATCACCACTTGATCCTCGACAACCACAGGCCTCTTTACGATATTGTGCATCCCTAAGATGCCGCTTTGAGGCGGATTGAGGATCGGAGTGGAGAAAAGAGATCCAAATTGCCCTGCATTGGTAATCGTAAAGGTCCCCCCTTGCAGCTCATCGACCGAAATAGCCCCGGTCCGCGCTTTATCCGCAACTGTTTTGAGGTTCTTTTCGATCTCTGCGTAAGTTAAAAGATCGACATTGCGGAGGACAGGGACCATGAGACCTTTTTCGGTCGTGACGGCGACGCCAATATCGTAAAAGTGGTTGTAGACGATCTCATCCTTATCGATCCGGGCGTTGATATTCGGAAATTGTTGGAGCGCCGAGACGGCCGCTTTAATAAAAAACGACATGAAACCGAGGCGCACTCCATGCTTCTTCTCGAAATTTTCCCTCTCTTTTTCCCGCACTTGGATCACGCCGCTCATATCGAGTTCGTTGAAAGTAGTGAGCATCGCAGTCTGGTTCTTCACCTCGACTAGCCTCTCCGAAATCACACGGCGGAGCTTGCTCATTTTTTGGCGTGTTTCTTTCGATGAGACGCGAGGGGGTTTTACCGCCTCGGGTTGCAATTTTGGCTTAGTTAAATCAGCCAGGATGTCATCTGTTTTTTGCCTTACAGGCATAGAGATATCGGCTTTGGGGGCGGGCAATTTCGGTTTTTCTTTCGGCTTTTCTGCTGGCGGAGGAGGAGAAGGCGCGGCTGCAACAGCTTTTTCCGTATCGACTGTCCCGATCACTTGGCCGATCTTGACGCTATCCCCTTGCTTTACAGTGTATTGGATCTGGCCCGAAGTAGGCGCGAGATCGGAAG